>NZ_BAAGVN010000026.1:0-169689 GCF_054780855.1 Pseudaeromonas pectinilytica | reverse complement strand
GTCAGCGTGGTCAAGGCGAATGTGGCACCAACCGCTGCATTTACTCATTCGGAGACTGACCTAGTTGCTAATTTTGATGCCAGTAGCTCCAGCGATAGCGATGGCAGCATCGCAAGTTACAGCTGGAACTTTGGCGATGGCACGACTGGCAGCGGCAAGAGCGCCAGCCACAGCTATGCGGCGGCGGGAACATACAGCGTCACCCTGACGGTTACCGACGACAAGGGCGCAGCAGCCAGCCAGAGCGCCAGCGTTAGCGTGGTGGCGGCCAATGTGGCGCCGACCGCTGCGTTTACTCATTCCGAGGCTGATCTAGTTGCCAGTTTTGATGCCAGCGCCTCCAGCGACAGCGATGGCAGCATTGCCAGCTACAGCTGGAACTTTGGCGATGGCGCGACTAGCAGCGGCAAGACCTCCAGTCACAGTTACAGCGCCGCTGGAACCTACAGCGTCACCCTGACGGTGACCGATGATAAGGGCGCGACAGCCAGTCAGAGTGCCAGCGTTAATGTGGTGGCGGCAAACCAGTTGCCTACCGCTAGCTTCAGCGTGCAGGTCAACCATCTGGCTGTGCAGTTTGATGGTTCCGCCTCGGTGGATGCCGATGGTCGTATCGTCGGCTATCTGTGGAATTTTGGGGAGCCTGCGGTGGGTGGTGAAAACCAAAGCGCCGAGCAGAAGCCTCAGCATAGTTATCAAGTGGCCGGAACTTACACCGTCACCCTGATGGTCACCGATGATCGTGGTGGCGAACATTTGCTCAGTCAGAGTGTTACGGTGGACAATCGTACCGAGACGGTTGGGACCGGCAAGTTCAACGATACTGGCATCACTAGCTGTGCCGATTTTAGCAATTGGTCGCTACCCTGTCCGGTGGCGGATTTTCCGGGTCAGGATGCCGAGTCGGGGCGGGATGTAAGCGCCAACGATGACAGCGATGGCCATGCCGGCTTTAGCTTTACCAAGGTGAGTAGCAGCGGTCAGCCGCTAGCCGCCTCGGCCCCCGAGTGGAGCTGCGTTCAAGACAATGTCACCGGCCTGCTGTGGGAAATCCGTACCGATGATGGTGGACTGCGCGATAAAAAGCATACCTATAGCTGGTACAACCCGGATGCAACAACCAATGGCGGCGATGCTGGTTGGCAAAATGGTGGTCGATGTAGCGGTGGTATCCTTTGTGATACCCAAGGCTATGTTGCTGCTGTCAACGCTGCAGGGCTGTGTGGCTATCACGACTGGCGGTTGCCAACGATACTTGAACTGCTGGGGTTGGTGGATTACAGCGTTCCCGCTCCGGGCCCAACGATCGATACTCGGTTCTTTCCCGATGCGCCGCAAAACTGGTACTGGTGGAGCTCGTCGGCTGCTAACAGTGGCAGTGCTTGGGGCGTCGCCTTCAAGGATGGCAACACCGATTATAGCAGCAAGTCCGGCAGCAGCCAGCTTCGGTTGGTGCGTAGCAACCCCACACAGGGCGCTGGACGTGATCAACATTAAATTACCCCACAACCGGTGCTGCGTCTGTGCGGCTGTTGGATGACAAGGAGCAAGCAATGCATAACAAAACATGGACAGGGCTGATTTTTTTACTTTTCTCGTTGATGGCCGGGGCGGTTCAGGCCCAAATTTGTCGACCAGAGTCGATTCCGGCCAGTACGCCGGATAGCCAGTTGCAGGATAATGGCGATGGCACCATCACAGACCTTAAGACTGGGCTGATGTGGAAACAGTGTTCTGAAGGACAATCTGGCGCCGATTGCACGAGCGGCAGTGTCGAAACCTTCATCTGGCCACAGGCATTGCAGCGGGCGCAAACGGTGAATAGTGGAGGTGGTTTTGCCGGGTTTACCGATTGGCGAGTGCCCAATATTAAGGAGTTGAGCTCCCTAGTCGAATACCAGTGCGCGGGTCCGGCAATTAATCTGGCGCGCTTCCCCAATACATCGGCTGATGGTAATTTTTGGAGTTCGTCGGCCGTGGCTGGCGATTCTCATAGAGCCTATATTTTATACTACTTCTTTGGTGACATCGGTCACTACTTCAATAACGATTACTACCAGCTTCGGTTGGTACGTAGCGCACCCTGATTTGGTGTTTTGAACGACGAACAGGTCGCTGTGGCCGGGATGCCGGCCATCTGTTAGGGTAGCTACGCCGAAGGTGTTCGGCAGGAAAGTTATTAATAATCAAGGAGTACGGCTTGATGATGCCCTCACGTTTTACCCTTTCGTTGCTTACTTTGGCGCTGGGCGCTGGGCGCTGTCAGTTCGGCGGCTATGGCGGTGCCTTATGCCTTCGAGGCTCGACAAGAGGCCATGGGCGGCACCGGTGTGGCCAGTGCCCGCTATCTGAGTGCCCCGCTCTATAACCCGGCGCGCCTGGCGTTTGCCAAGGCGGATGATGATGTTGGCATCCTGCTGCCGGTGGTGGGTGCCGAGGTGTACGACCAGGATGATCTGAGCGGTCAGGTGGATGACCTGAGCGATAACTATGATGAGTATCGCGATGCCTATGATGCCTATCAGGCTAACGGCAGTGCTGAAAATCAGGCCAGATTACAGCAGTTGAACGACCAGACTACCGGCCAGTTGCAGGATCTGGCCGGTGACAGCGGCTATGCCCGTGCCGGGGCTGGCATGGTGGTGGCGCTGCCGTTTGAGGCGCTGTCAGTGGCTGTGATGGCCAATGGCTACGCCGATCTGCAGGCGTTCGCCGACATCAATCAGGCGGATTTTGCCGAGCAGGATCTGGGCAATGGTCTGGTTCTCACCCTGCCCACCGATCAAGACAATGTGCAGTCCCGGGCGATTGCCATGGGGGCTATGGTCAGCGAGTTAGGGGTTAGTTTGGCCAAGTCGTTCGATGCCGATGGCATGCGCTGGTCCGTTGGGGTGACTCCCAAGGCGCAAAAGTTGAAGGTTCTCAACTACGTGGCCAATGCCGTCGACGGCGACTTCGGTGACATCACCGATGACCAGTACCAGAGCAGTGAGAACGGCTTCAACCTCGATGCCGGTGTGGCCGCCAGCTGGGAGAATGGCTGGGATGCAGGCCTCGCCATCAAGAATCTGGTCAAACGGGATCTGGATGCGCCGCTGACCGATGGCGTGCAGGCGACCTATGAGCTGTCAACCGTGCCGACCGCCGGCGTGAGCTATCGCTGGGGCCAGCTGACCTTCAATGGTGATGCCGATCTACTGGCCCAGAGGCGTTTCACCGACTTGAGCGGCACCTATGCCAGCTTCGATGCCGGTGAAGATGATCTGCAGATGATGGCGCTCGGTGCCGAGTGGGATCTGTGGCAATGGGCCCAACTGCGCGCCGGTTACCGCCACGATCTGAAAGACAATCTGGATGATTCGCTGAGCGCGGGCTTGGGCATTTCTCCTGGCGATCTGTTCCACCTCGACCTGGCCGGCACCTATGCCGGTAACAACCAGTTTGGTGGTGTTGTCCAGACCAGTTTGACTTTCTAAAAACTGCCTGGCGGCCAGAGCGTCAGCCTGTGCCGCGCCTGAAATTGAGCAATGCATCCCTGCGGATGCATTGCTCTTTTTTGTGTTCTTCCCATGCCACCATTCTTCTCGGCTCTGGCAAAGGGTCTGTGTATAATCGCCACTACTGTACAAATTCTCAGGAGTGGTGATGGACGTAGAAACCCTGCTCGATGGTCTCAATGACCGACAACGGGAGGCGGTAGCCGCCCCGCTGGAGAACCTGCTGGTGCTGGCGGGCGCCGGTTCGGGCAAGACCCGGGTGCTGGTCCATCGCATTGCCTGGCTGCTCGGTGTCGAGCGAGCATCACCGTTTTCCATCCTGGCGGTGACCTTCACCAACAAGGCGGCCGCCGAGATGCGCGGTCGGATCGAGAAGCTGCTCGGTGGCGGGATCGGCGGCGTGCACAGCCATCACGGCATGTGGGTCGGCACCTTCCACGGCATCGCCCATCGCCTGTTGCGTGCCCATCATCTGGATGCCGGTTTGCCGCAAGATTTCCAGATCCTCGACAGCGACGATCAGCTGCGCCTCATCAAGCGGGTGGTGCGATCGCTGAATCTGGACGAGAAGCAGTGGGTGCCGCGCGCCGTGATGGGCTACATCAACGGCAAGAAGGACGACGGCCTGCGGCCCAAAGATATAGAGCCGTTCGGCGATGTCGCCTCGCGCACCTACCACAAGCTGTATCAGGTCTATCAGGAGACCTGTGATCGCGCAGGTCTGGTGGATTTTGCCGAGCTGCTGCTGCGGGCCCACGAGCTGTGGCTGCACAAGCCGCATATCCTCGACCACTACCAGCAGCGCTTTGCGCATATTCTGGTGGACGAGTTTCAGGACACTAACGCCATCCAGTACGCCTGGATCCGCATTCTGGCGGGTAACCGCAGCAAGGTGATGATCGTCGGCGACGATGACCAGTCCATCTACGGCTGGCGCGGCGCCAAGGTGGAGAATATCAGCCGCTTCCTCAGCGATTATCCGGGGGCGCGCACCATACGGCTGGAGCAGAACTACCGCTCCACCGCCACCATCCTCAAGGCCTCGAACCAGCTGATTGCCAACAACGCCGAGCGGCTGGGCAAGGAGCTGTGGACCGAAGGCGGCGAGGGCGAGCCCATCTCCATCTATGCCGCCTATAACGAAATCGACGAGGCGCGCTTCGTGGTGGGGCGCCTCAAGGCCTGGCGCGAGCAGGGCGGTGTGCTCTCCGATTGCGCCATCTTGTATCGCAACAACGCCCAGTCCCGGGTGCTGGAAGAGGCGCTGCTGCAGGAGCGCTTGCCCTATCGCATCTACGGCGGTTTGCGCTTCTTCGAACGGCAGGAAATCAAGGACGCCATGGCCTATCTGCGCTTGCTGGGCAATCGCGGTGATGATGCCTCCTTCGAGCGGGTGGTCAACACCCCGACTCGCGGCATCGGCGATCGCACCCTGGGTCTCATTCGCGAGGCGGCGCGGGATCGCGGGCTGAACCTGTGGCAGGCCGCCTGGCAACTGTGTGAAGAGCGGGTGCTGGCCGGACGCGCCGCCAGTGCGGTCAGCCAGTTTTTGGCGCTGATCAACCGGTTGGAAACCGACACCAGCGAGCTGCCGTTGCATCTGCAGACCGATCGGGTGATCCGCGAAAGTGGCCTCTGGAGTCTGTATCAGGCGGAGAAGAGCGAGAAGGGGCAGTCGCGCATCGAAAACCTCGAGGAGCTGGTCAACGCCACCCGGGTGTTCCAGCCCTCCGAGGAGATGAGCGATATGGCACCGCTGACGGCGTTTGTCGCCCATGCCGCGCTAGAAGCGGGGGAATCCCAGGCCGACGAGTTCGAGGTGGCGGTGCAGTTGATGACGCTGCACAGCGCCAAGGGGCTGGAGTTCCCGCTGGTGTGCATGGTCGGTGTCGAGGAGGGGATGTTCCCCAGCCAGCAATCCAGCGAGGAGAGCGGGCGACTGCAGGAGGAGCGCCGACTCTGTTATGTCGGCATGACCCGGGCGATGCAGAAGCTGTATATGACCCACGCCGAGAACCGTCGCCTGTATGGTCAGGAGATGCACCACAGACCGAGCCGCTTCCTCAAGGAGCTACCGAGCGAGTGTCTGGAGGAGGTGCGGCTGCGCACCCAGGTCAGCTGGGCGCAACCGGTGGCCTCCAGCAACCGCTTCAACAACGAGTTTGCCCAGGAGAGCTTCGACAGCACCGGCTTCCGTCTTGGCCAGCGGGTGTTGCACAGCAAGTTCGGTGAAGGCACGGTCCTCAACTACGAGGGCATAGGCCCGCAGAGCCGTATCCAGGTCAACTTTGATGACCAGGGTAGCAAGTGGCTGGTGGTGGCGTACGCCCGGCTGGAGCCGCTGTAAGGCAGCGGCACGGCTGCTTACAGGGTCGGCCTCGACCCGGTTGTGTCCGTTTCCGCCTTGCAGACGTTGGCGATCTGCCCACCTGCGGTGGACGGCGGCGGGCCAAGGGGGAAAAGGCCTCCCCCTTGGCAATCCAGGGCCTTTGCGCCCACTGCCGCCTGATCCTCGCTTACCGGCAGGCTTCCGTGACCGTCAGCGATGGCACATCCCTGTGCCAGCGCAGACTCTCGCCGCATCCATGCGGCTCATTCCCTCCACCCAGCCTCCCGCTCGGGGCGGCACAGGGCTTGATGAGCGGACGCTCCCTCTCCCGGTCATCCTGACCGTTCACCGGTTCCGTTCATCCCTCCACTCGGCCCGGCAGACGGCTTCGGGCTTGGGTGAGTAGGGGCGTTGGTTCAATGCTATTGGTTGCTGAGCGTGAGCAAATTCCAACAGAGAGGGCCGCGTTCATTCAGACTCCGCCGTTTCCTTGGCTGCTGCTTTACGGTAGCGTGGGCAAGATGATGTTTTAACCGTAAGCGGGAAAGAGCGGGGTTGAATAATGATTCTTGAAGTAGCGGTATTGAATGTAATTTCCGGGCAAGAACCCGAGTTTGAACAGGCGTTTGCCGTGGCCTCTGCGATCATTTCGTCGATGCCCGGTTATGTGTCACACCAATTGCAACGCTGTCTCGAAACACCATCCCGGTATATTTTGCTGGTGAATTGGCAAACCCTTGAGGATCACACCCAGGGTTTTCGTGGTTCGACCCAATATCAGGAATGGCGACAATTACTGCACCATTTCTATGATCCATTCCCCACCGTTGAACATTATGAGCTGGTTGCTGACTAATAATAGTGTGGCCATCATTTATTGGATTAACGTGAGCGGTGAAGATGCAAGATATAATCGAAAAAGCGGTTATGGAAGGTGCGAATAAGCGGCTCTTGTATTGAAATTGGATTTGTATCCATTTATTTGCAAAAGCCTGAAAAGACTATCTTTCGTCTCATGTGATTTATCCGTACCTTCTCTAATAATCAAATCGATAAATCCTGAGGCCACAGGAAATAAGGGCCGAATTTTGGACTCATTCTGAATTCACCACCGGCTTCTTTGCCTTTGGCGGTAATGTAATGCTTGCCATCACGGGGTTCGAGTAGACCGGCTGCCGCCAGTTTATCCATCAGGTCGTGAGTTTTGAGACCCAGCTTGATCGCCAATTTGGAAGAGGTTAATTTCCCCTGTCCATTAGTCTCACCTGCATCATCGGCAGCGGGTGCTGATTCTTTCTCTACGGCAGGATCGACCACACGCTCCAGGGATATTCTGACTTCATCACTGACCCGAATAATCCGTTGTGCCTCATCATATGCATCACGATATAACTCGTTATCGTCTGGGCGCTGGATCAGCACTCCCATTTCGTTATTATTAACCTGACTGAATTCATAGAGATTCAGGCTGGTGATAATGCACATCTCTTCATTGAGATAACATTTAGCATGCAAATTCTTGCAGAAGCTGGTGCGGATATACGTCAACTCTTTGAGCCAGTTGATCTCTTCCGGCTGCAATTCACTCTTGCCATACACAATCCGCACATCAATCTTCAAACGGTTCTTGTCCGCCAATAACTCCTTGATCCGATCATTCAATTTCAGAAACGGACTGATCAGAATCAACCGTTCTTTCGCATCTTTAATCAATTCTTCCAAAAAATAATTGGTCGCGCTGGTGTTTAAAAACTTAGCCATGAAAGTAATCCCGTGAGTTTATGTGTTAATAGATAGCAGTGTGGAATTAGTTTTTATAAAAACTGGTCTTTGTCATTATGCTGTTCTGGTGATGTAATACCTGCTTTATTAAATTATGTACGCGATTGCGTGATTCATTAATTGTGCTAGCACGGAATTATTTAACCGTGTTTGAAATGTAGTGTTCTTGTATAAGGGTCGGCTTTGAAGACAAAATCGTCTCCATCCATGAAGCTCATTTGATCGTTGGTTACGCGCTCGCCATTTAGCATGAA
Source organism: Pseudaeromonas pectinilytica (assembly GCF_054780855.1). Taxonomy (NCBI): domain Bacteria; kingdom Pseudomonadati; phylum Pseudomonadota; class Gammaproteobacteria; order Aeromonadales; family Aeromonadaceae; genus Pseudaeromonas; species Pseudaeromonas pectinilytica. The sequence goes on along the minus strand of NZ_BAAGVN010000026.1, from coordinate 161,827 downwards.
TGTCCAGTAGTAGAGATCATAAAGATCGAGGTATGTGCCCGATTCTGACTCCGTGCTTTGCAGCACAACTGCGCCTGATTTAGTATCCAGGTAACGCACTTCTAATATGCCATCCTGTATCAGGGTGGCTTCAATGATCATGGCCTCAGTTGATAGAAGTACTTTCGTATCACCAACCCTGATGCTTTCAGATGACGCCAAGTTAGTTTTCGTTTCGAATAATTCTTGGGCTTTTCTACTTTCTGTTTCAATTATTTCATCAGATCTTTCTTTGAAATCCTGGAACAAAAAATGAATATCATCACGTGTATTTACGAGGAATGTAGATGCAAGTGATAGGCATAATTTGGTGTAGCCTTCCTCTACAGGCGTTGGTAAGCTCCGACCTCGCTCCTCGCCAATACGGTAGAAAGACATCGGTAAGGCATGGACGTGGGATGAAAGGAAAACGTATAGCCACCTAAACTGAGATTTCTCAATTCCAGCTTTTTCAGCTATATCCTCGAGCGGAAAAAGATAGGCTGACTGGCCATTTAAAGCAGCCTTCTTTTTTTTGTCTGGCAGGGATTCAAAGAATGAATTCTCTATGAGTCGAGTACGTATTTGATCGGCAATATTTGATAAAATATCTACTTCTTCATTGTTTTCCATTGCTGTGAACATACGGATTCGAGATGTGCAGTCGTGGAGGTTGAATATATTCCAGCGACACTCCCATTCTTTTTCATCACATTTTTCGCTGCACAAATAGTAGAACGCGATCCGTAACTCCAGCATAGTTCTAACAATGCCTGCTGCTGATGCATAGTCCCAGTGCTCGATTTTCTTATCTACCCACGGGGTCAAAGGCATGATCTGGGCGAGGGTGATGCCTTTGTTAACTAGCGCAGTGAACAAGACAGATGAATAGTAGTGCTTTGCACTTGGGGATTCGATACCACTATAGCTCCGTGACACATAAATGCACTCTCGAACAATATTATCCAGCATGTCGACAACTTGCATGTAGTCGTCACTCGGTTTGCTTCCCAATCTGGAAGAATTAACTATTTCTTCGTGTGAGATAGTTCTGGATTTCTCATGCATCATTTAAACATCTCTCCGTATTAAAAGTATCTCACTGCTGGTATAGTTGGTACGAATAGGCCGGTTTAGCAGAGATGTTCTTATAGGTAATTCATTTTTCATTTCAATTTTAAGCTTATTTTTTTATTACGACTTATTAAGTGGGAGTTATATTTTTCTAAGTATTAAAGCTTACAGCCTTGTATATGAATGACTATTTTCACCAAACATCATGGCTACCGCCCCTGGCTTACGGCTGCCACAGTGCCTTGGTGCGTCGGGCGAAGCTGTCACTCACGGCAATAACCTTGAGTTATTTGTGTTTTTAAACTACCGCACTTTGCCTGCTGGGGAAAATGGATTCACATGGGCTGAGTCACATTTTGTTGGCTTTGACTGGTTAACCAAAACCCGCGCCGTCTGTTGGGCCGAGGGGAGGGGGGATCGGAGGCGGTGAGCGGTCAGGATGACCGGGAGAGGGAGCGTCACGCCAGGGATGGCGTGTGGCTCCCGGCCGGTGAAGAGCGGCCCGGAGCGAGGGGCTTTCCCGACAGTCGGCATAAACCTGGGCCCGGGATTGCCAAGGGGGAGGCCTTTTCCCCCTTGACCCGCCCCCGCCAACGGCAGGTTGGCAAATCGCCCCAGCGGATGGGGCGGAAACGAACCAATCAAATCAATCGACAAAACCGAGTTTGACAACCCTTCGACAGGCTTATGGCGAACGGCTGGCGTAGTCAGCCGATAACCATATCTACAGTAGAGAGTAGAGCCAGTTAGCAGTGGCCCAAGCGCAGGGCCGAGGCTCGCTCAGAGCCGCAGTCACTGCCGGTCAAGATGACCGAGCGTGGGCAAAGGGTGTTCGCCAACACCCTCAGCGATTCTGCACCGAATCCCGAGTCACCAGACGGCCGGTGAACTTCTGCTGCTCCGCCGAGGGCAGGGCGTGGCCGCCGAGGACCTGCAGGGTCAGACGCACCGCTTCCTGGGCCAGACGTTCGCTGGGGTACTCGATACAGGTAAGGGCCGGATTGAGCTGGCTGGCCAGGGTCGAGCCTTCCAGACTGACGATGGAGACATCCTGCGGCACCTGCAAATTGAACTCCCGCAGCAGACGCATGGCTTCGGCGGCCTGGGCATCGTGCTGCACCACCAGGGCGGTAAAGGGCAGATAACGGTTCAACAGGCCGAGCAGCGCCTGCTGATTGTCTCCGGCTTCGATCACCAGTTGGCGGTTATAGGGCAGGGATTGATGCTGCAGCGCTTGCTGATAGCCCTGCACCATCTGCAGGCCGCTGGGCGTGGTCAGGCTCTCGACCAGCAGGGCGATCTGGCGGTGGGACTTGCCGAGCAGAAAGCGACAGGCGCTTTCACAGGCAAACACGAAATCGTAGCTGAGGTTGATATCACTGGCTTCGGCGACGCCATCGAGCTGGATCAGCCGTTCGTCCCGGGCCAACGGGGCGCTGGCCCCGATCACCACAATGGCATCGCAACGGCCACCGAGCAGTTCATCGGCGGCGGCTTGTTGCTGGGCCTGACCCTCGGCGAAGCGGATCAGCAGATGGCGGTTGACCTGGCTCAGCTCGCGCTCCAGTAACGGCAGCAGGCTGGTGATACGGCCGGTTTCCCGGGCCGAGAGGATCACGCCGATGCAGTCGGTGCTCTGGTTGGCCAATGAACGGGCCATGGCGTTGGGCCGGTAGTTGAGTTGCTCCACCGCCTGCAACACCGCCAGCCGGCTCTCTTCGCGCACGCCGCGGGTACCACTCAGCACCCGCGAGACGGTTGCCTTGGAGACATTCGCAAGTCGGGATACATCGGTGATATTGGCCATGGCGTTGATCCTGGTAACCGGTTCTAACTCGTTTCAGGATAACACAGCCAGGGGGTGTGACCCAGCGCAAACGCCAATTGTGAGCCCTATGATCACAAAAAAGGCCGGCAAAGCCGGCCAAAAGCAAAGTGGACACAGTTCCATTGGAGTCAATTAAAAGAAGTATTTGAAGCGCACGCGGCCACCGTAGCGGTCCATATTGGACACGGTTTCGGAATCCGGTTGCAGCTGTGACCAGTAGGCACCCAGGTAGATGTCAAAGTTCTGCAGCTCCAGCACGCTGGGGATCTTGTAGGAGGCATAGGTGGTGTGGATCTTATGCTTGCCGACCAGATCGCCATAATCGGCATTCGTGGCGGTATTGGCGCTCTCGATGTCGTTGATGGCATAGATGTAGCCCAGACCCAGTTGTTGCCATACCAGGTTGACGCCAGCGGTGCTGTCGGTTTCTTCCACCGCCGACATCTGCGCCAGGTTGGCATTCAGAGTCAGGTTCTCCTGGCTCCAGGTCGAGGTGAGGCCGTAGCCGTTGCGCTTGGAGACGGATTCGCCGTTGGCCAGCATGGCATCGGAGATCAGGTTGCTCTCTGCGCCGAGGGCCAGCTTGAAGTTTTCGTTCTTCCAGGCCACCACCGGACGGGCGATCAGCGAATCCTTCTCTTTGGTCACCTCATAGCCATGGTACTGCTGGTTGGCAAACAGGTTGGTGCGGTCGCCAATCAGGGTGGAGAGCTCCAGATACCAGTTGCCGGCTTGCTGGTTCAGCAGCACCTGACCGCCCTTACCGGCACGGCCGCGCCCTTCTTTGAGCATATAGACGTAGCCGTGGCCATCGCTGTAGAGGTCATTGGCGCTATCCCCGGAGTGTTCGACGAAGATGTCCTGCCCGAGCGGAAAGAGATCGTAGGCTTCGAAGCGACCGACCTTCATGCCCCAACCGGCCTTCTTGCCAAAGCCCAGCCAGGCATCATCGGCGCTGGCTCCGGCGTTGACCGAGACGGTGGGCTGGATCACCACCTGCCCATAGGCACCGCTCGGCAGCTCCTTGATGGCGGCGAAGTTCAGCAGCAGGCGGCCGTCCATATCCCAGCGATCCTGCTGATGGCTCTGGCCCATCAGGGTTCCAGCACTGGTGTTGGCCGCATTGAGGTTGAGTTCGGCATCACCGCCCAGGCTCAACTTGCCAAAGTCGCCATTGGTCTCGACGACGGCATGGGCGGCCGGGGCCAGAGCGAGTGCCAGCAGGGTGGGGATCAGACGTGTAGGGGTCTTGAGGTTCATTGTTATCATTCCTTGTGATGTTGAAGTGACTTGCGAGCAAGTCGGTTTCCTTTGACGCCTTTTTGACGTTTCAAGGGTGAAGCTGACCGCCATCGGCTCAGGATGGTGAGGTCTGGATCGGGTGCGTTAAAACCGGGTCTGCGATGTCAGCAGGCGAAGTAGAGGTTCCGCTCGCCGCTGCCATCGAGCCGACATCGACAGTCGGGCGGGATCAGCAGGGCTTCGCCCCGGGCGCAGCGGATCTCGCCGCCAGGCCAGGAGAGGTGGATGACATCTCCCAGATTGAGGAACAGTCCGGGGCCGGTATGCACCGGTAACCATTGCGACTGCTGACCGTGGAGATGGAACAGGTGAAACTCGGCGCTGGGCAGCGGATAGCTGGTGCATCCGGCCTCCAGCTGCAACGGCTGGATGCGTAACGGTGGCCGCACCGCGATATCGACTACCTCCAGCAGCGCCTGGCTGTCGACGTGTTTGCCGGTCAATCCCGCCCGCAACACATTGTCCGAATTAGCCATCAACTCCAGGTTGCAGCCATGGAGATAGGCATGGGGCAGGCGTGCCGGTTGAAAGATGGCCTCGCCGGGCGCGACTTCGAGCAGCTCCATCAGCAGCATCAGCAGCAGTCCGGGATCCCGGCACTCGCGGCCGCCTTGCTGTTGCGCCGCCTTGGCCAGCCAGAATTCGTGGCTCTCCTGATCCCAGAAATCCTGCTCGTAGGCGGGGATCACCTGGGCCAACAGCGGTCCGAGCAGGGTGTCGCGCTCGGCCAGGCTCAGTTGCAGCACCCGCCGGTACAGGGTCTCCAGACCCGTGCGCCGCAGCAGGTGGGCCAGGGAAGCGAGACTGGGGTAAGGGGCCAGCCGCGCCAGGATCCGCGCCGGCTCACTGAAGCCATACAGCAGATGGCAGTGGGTCAACGCCACCATGACTTCCGGCTTGTGGTTCGCATCCCGATAGTTGCGCTCTGCCGCCTCACGGGGGATCCCGGCGGCCTCTTCGCGGGCAAAGCCTTCGATGGCCTGCTGGCGATCCGGATGCACCTGGATCGACAGGCATTCGGCGACTTCCAGCACCTTGAGCAGGTAAGGCAGTGGCTGATCCGCCAGCAACTGGCGCAACGTGGTCTGCAGACCGGGTACCCGGGTCGGCCCCTGTTCATGGCTGCCAAACCACAGCTCGGCCCAGGGCTGATCGCCCCCGGGTTGTTGCAGCAGCGAGGGGATCAGGTGGCGTCCACCCCAGGCGTAGTGCTGGACGTGGCCGCGCAGGATCTGCGGTGTGCTCAGCGCGGCAGGCATCATGGCGCGACTCCTCCGTTCAGGGCCGGTAACCAGGCCGCACCGCGCACGCCACTGCTATCGCCATGGCGCGCCGGAACCAGCCGGGTGCGACAGCTGTCGGTGAACAGATAGGGCAGCAGGGCGGTGGGCAGATCCTGATACAGACTCAGCACATTCGACAGGCCGCCGCCGAAGACGATGACATCCGGATCCAGCAGGTTGATGACGCTACCCAGGCTGCGCGCCAGGGCATCGATAAAGTGGCGGTAGTGCTCCCGGGCGGCTTGCAGGCCACCGGCGGCGGCACCGAGAATTTCCGGGGCGCTGAGCGGCTGACCATGGTTCTGGGCAAACCGGGCGGCAAAGCCGGTGCCCGAGACAAAGCGCTCGATGCAGTTGTTGCGTCCGCAGTAGCAGGGTTGGCCCGGGCCATCCCACTCCGGCAGATAGCCGGGCAGCGGATTGTGGCCCCACTCGCCGGTGATGGCGTTGGGGCCGACCAGCAGCTGCTGGTGCACCACCAGACCACCGCCACAGCCGGTGCCCAGAATGACGCCGAACACCACGGCACTGCCCTGGGCGGCACCGTCGATGGCTTCCGACAGGGTAAAGCAGTCGGCATCGTTGGCCAGCCAGATCGGGTGGCCCAGCGCCGCCTGCAGATCGTCACGCAGAGGCTGGTCATTGAGGATCAGACAGTTAGAGTTCTTGATGCGGCCATTGTCGGCGCGCACGGCACCGGGCAAGCCGATACCGATGGAAAACGGCGGCGTCGCCTCCTCACCAAAGCCGACAATGAAGTCCAGCAGCGCGTGCAGGAACTCCGGATAGCTCTGTGTCGGAGTGGCGATGCGGCGTCGGCACAGCACGCCGCCCTGCGCATCCAGCAGCAGGCCTTCAATCTTGGTGCCGCCAATGTCCAGTCCCAGTCGTAACATCTGCAATTCCTCGAGGAGCCAGGGCTCAGGCGGCCTGACGGCGATAGAGTTCGATGAGCTCGGTGACCAGCTCCTTGGCCAGCATCGAGGTCATCAGATGGTCCTGGGCGTGCACCAGCACCAGGGTCACCGGGATCTTGCCCTCGCCCTGATCGGCCTCGATGAGTCGGGTCTGTACCGCATGGGCCGCATTGGCGGACTCGGTCGCCTGGCGCAGCAGATCGTCGGCCTCGGCAAATTGCCCTTGCTTGGCCTGGCGCAGCGCCTCGTAACAGAGGCTGCGGGATTGTCCGGCGTTGATGATGATGCCCATCACGGTTTCTTCTAAATCAAACATGCTGTGTTCCTCTTCCTGAGGAGGTGACCTAAGGGGCCACCTCCGGATTGGCGCCGGGGTTAGAAACCGCCGCGTCGTGATACATCGGCGAACCATTCGCCACTCTTTTTGATGCGCCGCTCGCCAGTTGCCAGCTCCAGGCGAATGAAGCCATAGCGATTCTTGTAGGCGTTGCTCCAGGACCAGTTATCGATGAAGGTCCAGAGGTGATAGCCCTGGCAGGCGCAGCCTTCTTGCAGTGCCTTGTGCAGCCAGGTCAGGTGGTCGCGGATAAAGCCGATCCGGTACTCATCCTGGATCTGGCCATCGCCGCCCTTGAACTTCTCCTCGCCCTCGACGCCCATGCCATTTTCCGAGATGTAACTGGGCAGGTTGCCGTAGTTGTCCCGCAGGTTGGTCAGGATGTCGTAGATGCCCTGCTCGTAGATCTCCCAGCCGCGGTGCGGGTTCATCTTGCGACCCGGCATCTCGTAGTAGTCGAAGAACCACTCCGGCATGAAGGGGCTGGCGGGGTTGATGGCATGGCTGCGCGCCTTGACCCGGCGTGGCTGGTAGTAGTTGACGCCCAGCAGGTCGATGGTGCCGGCGGCCAGCAGTTCCCGATCGCCGGGTTCGCAGGCGGGGAGCTGGTCATACTCCTGCAGCAGCGCCACCAGTTCCGCCGGATAGCTGCCCTTGACCGCCGGATCGAGGAAGCTGCGATTGAAGAACAAGTCGGCGATCTGTGACGCTTTCAGATCCGCCGGATGCTGGGAGCGCGGATACGAGGGGGTCAGGTTGAGGATGATGCCAATCTGGCCCTCCAGCTGCCGGGCCCGGTAGCGCACCACCGCCTGGGCATGGGCCAGCATGGTGTGGTAGGCGACCGTGGCGGCGCGGCGGAAATCCACCACGTTCGGGTAGTGGAAGTCGTACAGATAGCCGCCTTCCACCGGCACTATCGGCTCGTTGAAGGTGAACCAGTGTTTGACCTTGTGGCCGAACAAGCGGAAGCAGGTGTCGGCGAATTCGGCATAGGCGTCGATGACCTCGCGACTCTCCCAGCCGCCCAGCTCCTGCATGGCCAGCGGCATGTCGAAGTGGAACAGGCAGATAAACGGCTGTATGCCCTTGGCCAGCAGCTCGTCGATCATGGCGTGGTAGAAGGCAACAGCCTCCGGATTGACCGCGCCACGGCCCTGAGGGATCAGCCGGGCCCAGGCGATGGAGGTGCGGAAGCTGTTGTGGCCCAGCTGCTGCATCAGGGCGATATCGTCGCGAAAATGCTGGTAGAAACCCGAGGTGTGCTCCGGGCCGACCTGCTGGTGGAAGCGGTGAGGCTGGGTGGCAAACCAGTGATCCCAGATGGTCGCGGCCTTGCCGCCCTGCAGGCTGGCCCCTTCGGCTTGCGCCGCGGAGGAGGCGCTACCCCACCAGAAATGGTCCGGAAAACGGTACTGCATGATGAACTCTCCAATGAGGGCCGCTGGGTACAGCGGCCCGGGTTGCAACGTCAGTCGGGATCAGCGCGCCGGTACGGCGGCCAGAGTCGGGCTTTCTTGCTCGTCGACCTCTTCCTGCTTGAGCAGGGTGCGTTCGTAGGCCTTGAGGAAGGGGTAATACATGGCCGCGGCGGTGAACATGCAGAACAGGCTCAGTAACAGCGGGCTGATCGCCCAGTTGGCGGCCCAGGAGGCACCGATGGGGCCCGGGGTGGTCCAGGGGGTCAGTGACATGACGCGTGCCACCAGACCCATATCCACGGCGAACCAGGCCAGAGTGGCGTTGATCATAGGCACCAGCAGGAAGGGCAGGAAGAACACCGGGTTCATGACAATCGGCGCGCCGAACAGTATAGGTTCGTTGATGTTGAACAGGCCGGGGACTATGCCCATCTTGCCGATGGAGCGCAGGTGGGCGGCTTTACTGCGCAGCAGCAGGAAGGCCAATGGCAGGGTCGAGCCGACGCCACCGATGAGCAGGTAGTGATCCCAGAAACCCTGCAGGAAGATATGGGGCAAGGCTTGACCGGCAGCCATGGCGGCCTGGTTGGCAGCCAGGTTGGCCATCCAGAACGGGTTCATGATCCCGGTGACGATGAGGGCACCGTGAATACCGGCAAACCACAGCACCTGGCACAGCAAGACCGCCAACAGCATGGCCGGTAAGGAGTCCGAGGCAGCCACCAGCGGCTTGACCAGTGACATGATGGCTTCCGGCAGAATCATACCGGTGGCGCTTTCAATCAGCAGGTTCAGCGGGTGCAGGGTCAGGATGATGACCAGCACCGGGATCAGCACCTCGAAGGAGCGGGCGACGCCGGTCGGAACCTGGGGCGGCAACTTGATGGTGATGTTGTTGCGTTTGAGCCAGGCATAGACCTCGGCGGCATAAATCGCCGTCAGCAGGGCAGTGAAGATCCCCTGACCGGAGAGATACTGCATCGAGATGGCGCCATCCTTGAGCGGAGCCGCTACCAAGAGGAATGCCATCAGGCAGAGCAGGCCTGTAGTCACCGGATCCAGATCATTCTGTCGCGCCAGACTGGCGCCGATCCCCACCGAGATAAACAGGGTCATCAGGCCCATGCTGAGCTGGAAGGGCAGCAGCAGTTGCGGTTGGTACTTGGCTGAAAAGTCGAGCCAGGCGCGGGCGAAGCCCCACTGGGTCTCCGGCGAGAAGGGCGGGAAGATGAACACCAGCATGAAGCTGCCGATGATCATGAACGGCAGGGCGGCGATGAAACCGTCCCGGATGGCTTGCACATACTTTTGCTGGCCGAGGCGTCCGGCCAGCGGGCTGATCTGACGCTCGATGACGCTGACAAACTGGTTATAGAGGGTACTCATGGCATTTCCTTGTGGTAGTCACTGACACAGTGTTGGCGACCGACGGTTAACGGATCAGGGAGAGGGCGTGGTCCAGGACCCGATCTCCCCGCTGCATGCCGTAATCCATCATGTTGATCACATCGACCGGAACGCCGTGCTGGGAGGCCTTTTGCTGCAGATCCTGCTGCATGTACTTGACCTGGGGTCCGAGCAGGACCACCTGGTAGTTCGGCATCTGGACATCAAACTCCGAAGCCCCATAGGCGCGGATCTCGGTTTCCAGTCCGCGCTTGAGCGCTTCTTCCTGCATCTTCTTCACCAGCAAGCTGGTGGACATGCCTGATGAGCAACACAGCATGATTTTTTTCATTTCCATTTCTCCGGTTTCAAAAAGCTGATGGCGCAGATTCTTGATCGTTTGGATGATGAATGGAAACCGGTTTCCGTTCGATTTATCCCTGTTTGTGATCCGGATCGCCAGTCACACTGAAACCGCTCTCAAAAGTGTGATCGTGACGAAAAAATGACAAAGTCGAGTCGGGAAATGACGGAAACAAAGCGCTGAAATGGCGAGAATAGGGACGGAAAATAGTTTCCCGCCTCGCGGACGGGATCGGCGTGGATTGGATAACCGCAGCACAGGAGTGGCAGGGTGAGCAAACAGAGTGGGGTGAACCTGCAGGCCATGGGCATATTGGTCAGCATCATCGAACAACGCATGGTGCCTGTGGCCAACTGGTTGACGCGCAGTCAGCATGTGCTGGCGCTGCGGGATGGCTTTCAGCTGGCGATGCCCTTCATCATCATCGGTAGCCTGCTGGTGCCGTTTTTGTATCCGCCGGTGCTGGCAGATAGTGTCCATCCCCTGGCGCAGTGGCTGCTGGCGGTCTCCCGCCTGGTGTCGCCGCTGCTCTACCCCGTCTATGCCCATACCCTGGGGCTGATTTCACTGATCATTGCCTACGGCACGGCGGCCAGTCTGGCCAAGGCGTACCAGTTACCGGAGCGGCTATCCGGTCTCACCGGCTGTCTGGCCTTCTTGATGCTGATCGATTTCAGTTCGTTGCAACCGGGTATTTTTGGTTATCTCGGTGGGCTCGGCATCTTCACTGCCTTATGTACTGCAATTTATGCCATTGAAGTGATACGACTTTTCTATCGGCGTGGCTGGTGTATCCATATGCCAGAAGAGGTGCCGCTGATGACCCGGCGCGGTTTCCAGCTCATCATGCCGTTGCTGTTTATCATGCTCTCCTTGAGTCTGTTGAAGGTCTGGTTACAGACGCAATTTGATATCACGCTGCCACAATTGATGGCCGAGCTGTTTCGCCCGCTGATCAGCGGAGCCGATACCCTGCCTGCGCTGCTGCTGGCATTGCTGGTGGCCCATCTGCTGTGGTTTATGGGCATTCACGGCGCGCTGATCATCACAGGCGTGCTCTCGCCATTCTGGATGGCCAATCTGGCGGCCAACCAGGCGGCCCTGGTCGCTGGAGAGCCGTTACCGCATATTTTCTTGCAAGGCTTCTGGGACTATTTCCTGCTGATTGGCGGCACCGGTAGCACACTGCCTCTGGTGTGGATGGCGCTGCGCAGCCGCAGCCGGACTCTGAAATCGGTGGGTAAGCTGGGGCTGCTGCCCTCGCTGTTCAATATCAACGAACCCATACTGTTCGGTTTTCCCATCATCATGAATCCCCTGTTCTTTTTGCCGTTTATCGCCGTGCCGCTGCTGAATGCCATTCTGGCCTGGCAGTTGACCCAGTGGGGCTTTCTGGATCGGTTTGTGGCTTTGCTGCCCTGGTCGGTACCAGCACCCTTGGGCGCCGCCTGGGCGGCCAATGGCAGTTGGCATAATCTGCTGATGAGCCTGTTTTGTATCTTCAACAGCTGGATGATCTACCGTCCCTTCTTTGTCATCCACGAGAAGATGATGCTGCAGCAGGAAACTGAACCGGCAACGGCGGAATAGTCATGCCGCCTTTATGCTTTTTGGCAATCGGTTTCCATTTCGGTCTGTAGCGTCCGGCCGGGCTGCTGGAGAGGAGCCGGGATTTCATGGGAACACCTTCGGCCTTATCTGATGAGCATTAGGGCTTAGCCCCTTGTCTTCATTGCAGGAAATTGCCATGGTGACAGGTATCAGGCAGCAAGAGGATGGAGAGAGCTATGCGCACCTTGGGGCTCATCGGCGGCATGAGTTGGGAGTCGACACAGAGTTACTACCGGTTGATCAATGAAGGGGTAAAAACCCGGTTGGGTGGCCTGCATTCGGCGCGGCTTATCCTGTTCTCGGTGGATTTTGCCGAGATCGAGGCCTTGCAGGCACAAGGGGACTGGGTGCGTGCCGGCATGATCCTGAGCGACGCCGCTCGCTCCCTCAAGGCGGCGGGGGCCGAAGGATTGGTGCTCTGTACCAACACCATGCACAAGGTGGCGTCCGCCATCGAGGGGGTCGGCCTGCCGCTGATCCATATTGCCGATGCCACCGCCCAGGTGGTGAAGGCCCAGGGTATCCAGCGCATTGGCCTGCTCGGCACCCGTTTTACCATGGAGCAGAGCTTCTATGCCGGGCGACTGGGGCGCTATGGGTTGCAGGTGCTGACGCCGGAAGAGGCCGGGCGGGAGCAGGTGCACCGCATCATCTATGACGAGCTTTGCCTGGGACAGATCCATGCCGACTCGCGGCAGGTCTATCGCGACATCATGGCCGAGCTGGTGGCTCGCGGCGCCGAAGGCATCATCTTTGGCTGTACCGAAATCGGTCTGCTGGTGTCGCCGCAGGATAGTGCGGTGCCGGTATTCGACACCACTGTGCTGCATGCCCAGGCGGCGGTGAACTGGGCTCTGGGCGCGGCTTAACCAGCGAGTCGAGGTGCGTTATCCACCTCGACTACACCACGGGTTCAGACTGAGGCAGCCCGCAGTCGTTGGCTGCGTCGCCAGCCATCCCAGCTGAACAGCGCCAGTGCCGACCAGATGAAGCCGAAGGTGACCAGCTTGGCGGCTTGAACCGGCTCGCCGTAATAGAACAGTGCCAGCAGGAACATGATGCTGGGGCCCAGGTATTGAATGAAACCCAGGGTCGACAGCGGGATCAGCCGGGCGCCGGCGGTGAACAGCAATAACGGTACCGTGGTGACCACGCCTGCCGCCAGCAGCAGTAGATTCAAGTGGCTGCTATTCAGGCTCAAATTGCTGGTTGCCGAATCGGCGATGCCGAACAGATAGATGAGTGCCAGCGGCAGCAGCAGCAGGGTCTCGACGAACAGACCCGTCTGGGCATCCACCGGGATCTTCTTACGAATGAGGCCATAGATGCCAAAGCTGCTGGCCAACGTCAGCGCAATCCACGGCAGATGGCCGATCAGTACCACCTGGATCACCACCCCGATCGCCGCCAGCAGCACCGCCGCCCACTGTAGCCGCCGCAGCCGTTCACCGAGGAACAGCATGCCCAGCAGGATATTGAACAGTGGATTGATGTAGTAGCCGAGGCTGGCTTCGAGCAGGTGGTTATGGTTCACCGCCCAGATAAACAGCAGCCAGTTGCCGGCCACCAGCAGCGCCGATAGGGTCAGGTTGAGCAATTGCCGCGGCGAGCGAAGCACCGCCTGCACGCGATAGAGCTGGCGGGTACCCAGCAGTAGGGCCAGCAGTAAGACGCAGGACCAGATGATGCGATGGGTGAGGATTTCGCTGGCCGGGACTTCGGTCAGTAGCTTGAAGTAGAGCGGGCAGATGCCCCAAATCAGAAAGGCGCAGAGGGCGTAAATGACCCCTTTGGTATGTGCAGGCATGACAGATCTCACAAATTGGCGGCAGAGCAGTGTAACGCGACCGCGGAGCGAGCAAAACGCATGTTCTGAGGGCGACAGAAAAAATAGTGGATCAGCACACTAGGGGGCGATAATTGCGGTGATAAATAGTAAAGCCCAGTGAAGGTGTGGGGCACAACAGCATAAAAGTGGGCATCGCCGGGATGCCCGTGGTGCATGGATCACTCAGATCTGCCAGCGGCGATGCTGAATGGCCCGTAATGACAGGTTACAGCAGTCCATCTCCCGACTCATGGTGGGGACATACTCTTGCAGCATCTGATCGACGCCGAGAACCAGCTTGTCCTTGATGGAGACCACGGGTTCTTTCCAGGCGTGCATGCAGGTGTGTTCCGGGATCAGGATCTGCCTGTACTCCTCCAGCAGCGCGCTCGGCCAGCGCTCCAGCACCAGAGCGTGACAATCCAGATAGGCCACCAGAGGCCCGCGTAATAACAGGAAACGCACTTGCGCCAAGTCCCGCTGGCTCAGAGCTTGTTCATTGATTTGGCACGTTTGTTGGCGACCACTGTGGGCATGCTGGAACAGACCCCGTTGCCGACATTCGATGATGCGATACCAAGGCAGGGCCGATGCGTCCTCATAGCCTTCCAGCTCCCGTTGCAGCCATTGCTTCAGGCCCATCTCATCGGTGGTTTGATGGAGGCATTTGAGACGTTCCACCAGGCCACTACATTGAACAGTCGACACAGTACCCATGAGTTCGCTCCTCCTGTTAATACAAGTATGGCTCTTCATCCTGAGTGAGGTGTTGAGGCCCATTGATAGTGGTCAAATTCTAGCCAGAAATAGACACCGTCGTGGGGATCGGCGGTGTTATTTTCCGCATTGGCACGGCAATGGGTCGCAATCTAGACCATTCGGCATCCCTTCTTCGATTCGTTTCATCTCGGCATACGACAGCGGTTTTCCCCAGCCCCCGGCTGTTCTACAATGGCGCCCCTATGCAACTGCCATCTCTCGAACCCGCTTCCGGCTTTCTGCCTCCTTCGACACCCTCACCGCTGCAGGTGCTACGGGAGGTGTTTGGCTATCAGGAATTTCGTCCCGGCCAGGCGCAGATTGTCGATCACGTGGTGGCTGGCCGCGATGCACTGGTCATCATGCCAACTGGCGGTGGCAAGTCGCTCTGTTTTCAGATCCCCGCACTAGTTAGACCGGGTCTGGCGGTAATAGTTTCCCCGCTGATCGCTTTAATGAAGGATCAGGTAGATACCCTGCGCGCCAACGGCGTGGCCGCCGCTTGTCTCAACTCCTCGGTGCCACGGGAGGAGCTGCTCGGCATCTACTCCGCCTTGCGCCAGGGCGAGCTCAAGCTGCTGTATGTGGCGCCAGAGCGCCTGATGCTGCCCGATTTCCTCGATCAGCTCGCCGAGTTGCGGCTGTCGCTATTTGCCATCGACGAGGCGCACTGCATCTCGCAATGGGGTCATGACTTCCGCCCGGAATATGCCCAGCTCGGATGTCTGAAACAGCGGTTCCCCCATATTCCACTGCTGGCCCTGACCGCCACGGCCGATGAGGCGACGCGGCAGGATATTCTGGCGCGATTGGGACAGAGTGATCCGCTGGTGCATCTGGCCAGCTTCGATCGGCCCAATATTCGCTACAGCCTGCTGGACAAGTACAAGCCGAACGAGCAACTGGCCAGTTATATCGACAAGCAGAGCGGCCAGTGCGGCATTGTCTATTGCACCAGCCGCAGCCGGACCGAGGAAGTGGCCAAGTTTCTGCGCGGGCGTGGGGTGCGCGCCGCCTGCTACCACGCCGGGTTACCGGTGCAGGAGCGGGGCAGTGTGCAGGAGGCTTTCCTGCGCGACGATATCGAGGTGGTGGTGGCGACCGTGGCGTTCGGCATGGGCATCGACAAGCCGAATGTGCGCTTCGTGGTGCACTATGACACGCCGAAGAATATCGAATCCTACTATCAGGAGACCGGTCGGGCCGGGCGCGACGGCCTGCCTGCCGAAGCCTTGCTGCTGTTCGACCCGGCCGATACCGAGCGCCTGCGGCGCATGCTGGAGAGCGGCGAACACTCCAATCCCGAGCAGCAGAAAGTGGAGCAGTACAAGCTCAACCTGATGGCTGCTTTTGCCGAAGCCCAGACCTGTCGTCGCCAAGTGTTGCTCAACTACTTTGGCGAGTACCAGAGCCAGCCCTGCGGTAACTGCGATGTCTGTCTGGACCCCCCACGTACCTATGATGGCAGCGAGGATGCCCGCAAGGCTCTCTCCTGTGTCTATCGGGTCGGCCAGCGTTTCGGCATCGGCTATGTCATCGAGGTGCTGCGCGGCTCCCTGAATCAGCGGATCCGCGAGCAGGGTCATGACAAGTTGTCGACCTTTGCCATTGGCAAGGAGCGCAGCCACGAACACTGGTTGTCGGTGTTCCGGCAACTGATCCACAAGGGCTTGCTGACCCAGAACATCACCCGGCATCTGACGCTGCAGCTGACTGAAGCCGCCCGTCCTGTACTGCGCGGGGAGCAGGGATTGGAGCTGGCGGTGCCGCGTCTCGAAGTGGTGAGCCTGAAGAAGGGGCGCAGCCGGGGTCATGATGAGGCGAGTGCGGATTATGATGTGAAGCTGTTCCGCGAGTTGCGCAAGCTGCGCAAACAGATCGCCGAAGAGGAAGAGGTGCCACCTTATGTGGTGTTTAACGACGCTACCCTCATCGAGATGGCGCGGGAGCAACCCTGTGACGATGACGAGCTGTTGGCGATCAATGGGGTCGGTTATCGCAAACTGGAGCGTTTCGGCGAGCCGTTCCTGGCCTGTATTCGCGATCACTGCTACGGCATTCGCTGAACCGGATGAATAGACCCGGTTCCGGGCTCCGTGATCCGCCTCGCTGGCGATGCCGGCCCGGCTCGGGCACAATGAGGACAACGGAAGGAGAACCCGATGATTGACCCGAAAAAAATTGAAGAGATGGCCCGTCAGATCCACAACGCCCTGCCGCCCGGTATCAAGAGCCTGGGAGAAGAGGTGGACAAGAAGGTGAAGCAGGTATTGCAATCCCAGCTCAACAAGTTGGATATGGTCAGTCGCGAAGAGTTTGATGTGCAGACCAAGGTGTTGCTGCGCACCCGTGAAAAATTGACCGCACTGGAAGAGAAGTTGGCGCTGATTGAACAGCGTCTGGCCGATCGGGGCGAGTAATCCGTTCTTTCCTGATAGCACAACGGCCACCTTAGCGGTGGCCGTTGTCGTCATGGCGACTAGATAGCTGTTCCGAATCGCAGATCACTCACCACAGCGACTTAGGTAGCGCTAAACTGACCCTCCGCGCCAGGGATGGCGCGGTGGAGCCCCCATGGAAGGGTTTACGGCGTGTCAGCGTGTGCTTCCTTGTCGATGGCGCATTATCCGGATCGGTATCTAAATAAACTGGTAGGCATCACCAAACAGGTGTTCATCCTGCACGCCGCGCAGACGCAGGGTCTGGCGTACCACGGCGGCCATCTCGAAACGTCCGGCAACATAGATGTCGTACTGATCCAGGCTGGCAAAGTCGGCGAGTACCGCCTCGTGCACCATGCCGGTACGGCCCAGCCACTCGGCCTGCGGATGCTCCACCACCGGAATGTAATTCAGCTGCTGGTATTCGTTGGCCCAGGCCAGGACTTCGGCGCCTTCATACAGCTGGCTTTTATGACGCACCCCCCAGTAGAGATAGACAGGGCGATTCATTTCGGTATCCATCAGGTACTGCAGCAGGGCGCGGGCGTAGGAATAGCCGGTACCACCGGCGATCAGCAGGATCGGTCGGCTCGACTCTTCCCGCAGCCAGGCTTTGCCCTGAGGGATTTCGATGGTCAGAGTCCCGGTGCTACGCAGGCGCTCCAGCACTTCTCCCGGGTAAGGATTGCCGGGGGTGGCGCCAATCTGCAGCTCCAGCCCGTCCCGGGTCGGGGAGCTGGCAATACTGAACGGGCGTTTGTCTTTCTCGCCCATCACGACCTGTAAATACTGGCCGGGTTTGAAGGGGACCGGTTGCGCCGGGTCGAGGCGAATGTGCCAAATGTGTTCCGCACACTCATTCATTTCCAGCAGTCGGCATTCGATTCGTTGCATGCAAGTTCCTTGCGGCCTAAGGCTCTAGTCGAAGATCCCCAGCGAGTCCCATAGCGTGTCGACTCGCTGCTTCACCTCGTCACTCATGACGATGGGGCGACCCCATTCCCGGTTGGTTTCGCCGGGCCATTTATTGGTGGCATCCAGTCCCATTTTAGATCCCAGACCGGAAACCGGAGAGGCGAAGTCCAGATAATCAATCGGGGTATGCTCAATCAGGGTGGTGTCGCGTGCCGGATCCATCCGGGTGGTGATGGCCCATATTACGTCATTCCAATCCCGGGCGTTAACATCATCGTCACAAACGATCACGAACTTGGTATACATAAACTGGCGCAGGAAGCTCCAGACCCCAAGCATCACCCGCTTGGCATGGCCCGGATAACGCTTC
Organism: Pseudaeromonas pectinilytica; assembly: GCF_054780855.1. Classification (NCBI taxonomy): domain Bacteria; kingdom Pseudomonadati; phylum Pseudomonadota; class Gammaproteobacteria; order Aeromonadales; family Aeromonadaceae; genus Pseudaeromonas; species Pseudaeromonas pectinilytica. Next base: position 143,973 of record NZ_BAAGVN010000026.1, on the reverse strand, counting down.
TTGATGGTGACCACCGCCATGCGATAGGAGCACCCCTCCGGCGGCAGATAGAAGTCGACAATCTCCGGAAACTGCTTCTGCAACAGCGGCACAAACACCTCGTTGAGCGCCACGCCCAGCATGGCGGGTTCATCGGGTGGCCGACCGGTATAGGTGGAGTGATAGATGGGGTTCTGGCGCATGGTCATGTGGGTGACGGTGAACACCGGGAACTCATCCACCTCGTTGTAATAACCGGTGTGATCGCCATAGGGTCCCTCGGGGGCAAACTCGCCGGGATGGATGACTCCTTCCAGCACGATCTCGGCACTGGCGGGCACCTCGATATCGCAGGAGAGCGCTTGCACCACTTCGGTCCGGCTGCCGCGCAACAGACCGGCAAAGGCATATTCCGACAGGGTGTCTGGTACCGGTGTGACGGCACCGAGAATGGTGGCCGGATCCGAGCCGATCGCCACCACCAGCGGGAAGGGTTCGCCGGGATGTAGCTCCTGAAACTCGCGCAGGTCGATGGCGCCGCCCCTGTGGTCCAGCCAGCGCATGATGAGTTTGTTGTTGCTCAGCAACTGCTGGCGGTAGATCCCCAGATTTTGCCGCTTCTTGTAAGGCCCCTTGGTGATGGTCAGCCCCCAGGTCAGCAGCGGAGCCACATCGCCGGGCCAGCAATGCTGGATCGGCAGCCGGGTGAGATCGACGGCATCACCGCTGAGGATGACCTCCTGGCAGGGCGCCTTGCTCAGTCGCTTGACCGGCATGTTCAGCACCTGCTTGAACACCGGCAGCTTGTCCATCAGATCGCGCAGCCCCTTGGGTGGCTCCGGCTCCTTGAGCATGGCCATCCATTCCCCGACTTGACGCAGGGCAGAGACCTCCTCCTGGCCCATGCCCAACGCCACCCGCTCTGGCGTGCCAAATAGATTGGCCAGTACCGGCATGTCATAACCGGTCGGGTTCTCGAACAGCAGCGCCGGACCACCGGCTCGCAGGGTGCGGTCGGCAATTTCGGTCATCTCCAGGTAGGGATTAATTTCCTGGTGGATGCGTTTAAGCAGGCCCCTTTGTTCCAGCAGGGCGATAAAGTCACGCAGATCCTTATATTTCATATGGTTACTCTATGACGGAGTCTGATTTCATTATACGGGCCGGGGTGGTTTTTGGCTCATCGAGTTGCGGCGTTCGGCCCCAGCAGCGCCAGACGTTCACTTTTCTTCAGCCCGGCCACCACCCGCTGCCAGGATTCGTCGATCATGGTTCGCAGCAACTCGTCGCTCAGGCTGCCATCCAGAGTGACCGTATTCCAGTGCTGCTTATTGAGGTGATAACCGGCACTGACCGCCGGATAGAGCTCGCGCCACAGCAGTGCCTGCTGGGGCTCGGCCTTGAGGGAGATCGTCAGCGGCAGCTCCTGCCAAGCCACCAGGGCAAACATCTTGCCAGCCACTTTCAGCACCAGCACCTCGGGGCCGAAGGGCAGGTCTTCCATGGCGCCGGGTTTGGCACCGAGATAGTCCCGTAATGCAGCGAGATCCATAACGAACTCCTCACATGGTTAACCGCGGATTTTCTGCAGCAACTGCTGAAAGCCCTTTTCGAAACCCTGACGGGTCAGTTCATCGATCACCGGCCATTCACTCTGCGGTTTGAAGCCTATCGTGGTCTTGGTATAGGCCTCCTGGCCATGGAGTGCTACCCAGCGTGGATCGTAATAGCGTTTAGTTTGTCGATCCCAAGTCAAGACATGGTTGACCGTGATGGTCAGCTCATCCAGATGGCCGAGGGCATAGCGGTTAATGTCTTTGGCAAACTGGTTGCTCAGCTCGGTGACGCCCTGCTGGGTGGTCGGATCGAGGGACTTGTTGGCATCGGAGCGGGCGCGCAGCTGGGCGGTGTAGAACCAGAACAGGGCCGGGGTGATCTCGCCTTGCTGATAGAGCTGATGCGCCAGGGCAAAGAGTACCGGCGGGGTATAGACGTTGGGATCGGTCAACACAGCTTCCAGGGTCTGGTTATTGCCACTGAGCAGACCGTTGACCGCCTGTTCGGTCGGCTGGCGAACTAGCTGGGCAAATTCGCCCTGAAATTCGGGGGCCTTGGGCTTTTTCTCGGCATCCTGACCGACAGTCACGCAGGCGCTTAGCCACACGGCACAGAATAAACATAACAGGCGCATCGGGGTTCCTTGGGCGAGAACAGCAGTATCGAGTGCCAGCATAGGGATTTCATCCGCCATGAGCAAACGCCACGACGTCGGAGTTGGATCCCTACCTTTGTGCGTTGAGCCCTTTCCCCCTGTCGACGCCATTGATAGACTTCCCTGCGTGATTGTCATTCCGACCGCCTCGCGGCCGGCGAGTCTAGATGCAAGGAATCCCCTGATGAATAAGCTTCATGTGCTCTTGATGTGCGGCGGTGGCGGCAGTGAGCATTCAATTTCCCTCAAGAGTGCCGATTTTCTCGAACAACAGCTCCGGGCCCTGCCGGACATCGTCATGACGCGAGTCGAGTTATTCCCCGATCGCTGGCAAACCGCCACTGGCGAGCGCTGCTCCCTGGGGCTGGATAAGGTGTTGCGGACCGGCAGCCGGGAACAGCGGATCGACTATGTGGTGCCGTGCATTCATGGTTTCCCGGGTGAGACCGGAGACATACAATCGTTCCTGGAGCTGGCGGGACTGCCTTATCTGGGGTGTGGCTCGGAAGGCAGCAAGCTGTGCTTCAATAAGGTCAGCACCAAGTTGTGGCTGACGGCGCTGGGTATCCCGAATACCCCTTATCTGTTCCTCTCCGAGGATGACAGCTCGGCCCATGCCGAAGCCCACCAGGCGATGCGCCGTTGGGGTTCAGTCTTCGTCAAGGCCGCGAGTCAGGGTTCTTCCGTCGGCTGCTACAAAGTGACTGAACTGGCTCATTTGTCTGATGCTATTCATCAGGCATTTGGCTATTCGGCCCAGGTGCTGGTGGAAAAGGCGGTCCAACCTCGCGAGCTGGAAGTGGCAGTCTACCAGTATGGTGATGAGCTGGTTGCCACTCGCCCTGGCGAAATCTGCGTGCCGGGCGATGTCTTCTATAGCTATGACGAGAAGTACAGCAGTGGTAGCCATTCGACCACCCGACTGGATGTCAGCGATCTGAGCGCCGAACAAGTGGAAACCATCCGCACCCTGGCGCTCAAGGCGTTTACCCAGCTCAAGCTCAAGGATCTGTCGCGGGTCGACTTCTTCCTGACCGCGGATGGCGAAATCCTGCTGAACGAAATCAATACTTTCCCAGGTATGACGCCGATCTCCATGTTCCCCAAGATGTTGCAGCATCACGGCCATGACTTTGGTCAGTTCCTGCTGCAGTGCATTCAGTCGGCGGCCCGTGCCGGCTGATGGCGTGATTTATATCGATTGAGGCTTTTCTCCTCGATACGCAGATAAAAAAATACCGGCTGCAAAGCCGGTATTTTTTATGATGCTGCCGTCGATTACTTCTGCTGGCGCTTCATGGCGTCGAAGAATTCATCGTTGGTCTTGGTCATGGAAAGCTTGTCGATCAGGAATTCCATGGCTTCGATTTCACCCATCGGGTGGATAATCTTACGCAGGATCCACATCTTCTGCAGCTCGTCTTGCGGAGCCAGCAGCTCTTCGCGACGGGTGCCGGAGCGGGTGATATCGATCGCCGGATAGACGCGCTTCTCGGCGATCTTGCGCGCCAGATGCAGTTCCATGTTGCCGGTTCCCTTGAACTCTTCGTAGATGACTTCATCCATCTTGGAGCCGGTATCAACCAGTGCAGTGGCGATGATGGTGAGCGAGCCACCCTCTTCCACGTTACGGGCGGCACCGAAGAAACGCTTCGGACGATGCAGGGCGTTGGCATCCACACCACCGGTCAGAACCTTACCAGATGAAGGGATGACGGTGTTATAGGCACGAGCCAGACGAGTGATTGAGTCGAGCAGAATCACCACATCCTTCTTGTGCTCAACCAGACGCTTGGCCTTTTCGATAACCATTTCAGCGACTTGGACGTGACGCGTTGCTGGTTCATCGAAGGTGGAAGCCACGACTTCACCCTTGACCATGCGTTGCATTTCGGTCACTTCTTCAGGACGTTCATCGATCAGCAGTACGATCAGCTCACACTCGGGGTGGTTACTGGTGATGCTCTGGGCGATGTTCTGCAACAGGATCGTCTTACCGGCTTTCGGCGGTGCGACTATGAGGCCTCGCTGACCCTTACCGATAGGGGAGGCCAGATCCAGTACCCGAGCGGTAATATCTTCGGTCGAACCATTGCCCCGCTCCAGACGCAGACGCTTGGTCGGGTGCAGGGGGGTCAGGTTTTCGAACAGGATCTTGTTGCGGGCATTTTCCGGACGGTCGTAGTTGACGGTATCCACCTTCAACAGTGCGAAATAACGCTCACCTTCTTTCGGCGGACGAATTTTACCGGAGATGGTATCACCGGTGCGCAGGTTGAAACGGCGTACCTGACTCGGGGAGACATATATGTCGTCCGGACCCGCCAGATAGGAGCTGTCTGCACTACGCAGGAAGCCGAAACCGTCTTGCAGGATTTCCAGCACACCGTCACCGAAGATATCTTCCCCGCTCTTGGCGTGAGCCTTGAGAATGGCGAAGATGATATCTTTCTTGTGCAAACGAGCCAGGTTTTCCAGGCCCATGGATTCGCCAAGCTTTACCAGCTCGGATACAGGGGTATTCTTTAATTCAGTCAGATTCATGGCGATGAATGGGTATCAACAGGAAATGAAGCGGTTAGACGGTCGCTGGGTTGAGGCTGCTTTCGATAGGAGAGAGCGCAGATCAGCGCGGGTGGATTACTAGGTCGCTGTATAAGTTAGCATCAAATCGCGAAGGCGTCTATTGCGTCGGGGTGAAAAACAAAGAGCGCTCGATGAGCGCTCTTGGAGGATTTAGACGTTGGCGTCCAGAAACTCTTTCAATTGGGTCTTGGAGAGCGCGCCCACTTTGGTCGCGGCCACAGCACCGTTCTTGAACAGCAGCAGGGTCGGAATACCACGAATACCGTACTTAGGTGCAGTCTCGGAGTTCTGATCAATATTCAGCTTGGCCACAGTCAGCTTGCCTGCATATTCATCAGCTACTTCGTTCAGGATAGGTGCAATCATCTTGCACGGGCCACACCACTCAGCCCAGAAGTCGACCAGTACCGGGCCTTGAGCCTTGATCACGTCTGCTTCGAAGCTGGCATCGGTCAGCTGAACAATCTTGTCACTCATCTACCACTCCAGTCTATTGTTGAGGATCTGTTGGCAAATATAGCCAATAGATGTAAATAAAAGGCAAATAGTTGCCCTATTTGAAATGATCCTGTTTATTATTGCAAGCCCAACCTGATAACCTGTCTGCCATGAGCAAAACACACTTAACTGAACAGAAATTCGCCCAGATGGGGCTGGAACCGCAGGTTCTCGCCGGTCTGGAAGCCAAGGGATTTCACTATTGCACGCCGATCCAGGCGCTTTCTCTCCCTATTCTCATTGCAGGCAAAGATATTGCGGGCCAGGCACAAACCGGGACCGGCAAAACCATCGCCTTCCTGGCTGGTATCTTCAATCATCTGCTGATCAATCCCGCCTCGCCCGAGCGCAAGACCAATCAACCGCGTGTGTTGATCATGGCGCCGACTCGTGAGCTGGCGGTGCAGATCTACAATGATGCCGAGCCTATGGCCGAGACCACAGGATTTAAGCTAGGTCTGGCGTACGGTGGTGATGGTTACGACAAGCAGCTTGCCGTGCTGGAGCAAGGCGTTGATGTGCTGATCGGCACTACCGGTCGTATCATCGATTACCTGAAGCAGGGGATTATCGACCTCTCCCGGATCCAGGCCGTGGTACTGGATGAGGCCGATCGTATGTTCGATCTGGGTTTCATCAAGGATATTCGTTTCCTGTTCCGTCGCATGCCGCTGCCAAACCAGCGTCTGAACATGCTGTTCTCTGCCACTTTATCGCTGCGGGTGCAGGAACTGGCTTACGAGCATATGAATCAGCCGGAGCATGTGCAGATCGAGCCCGAGCAGATGACTGGGCAACGCATCAAAGAGGAGCTGTTCTATCCCTCCAACGACGACAAGATGTTGCTGCTGCTGACCTTGATCGAAGAAGAGTGGCCGGATAAAGCCATCGTCTTTGCTAATACCAAGCATGTCTGCGAAGACGTACACGGCTGGTTGGAAGCAGATGGCCATCGCGTTGGTCTGTTGACCGGCGATGTGCCGCAGAAAAAGCGCATGAAGATCCTCGAGGACTTCACCAAGGGTACGCTGGATATCCTGGTGGCCACCGATGTGGCGGCTCGCGGCCTGCACATTCCCGATGTCACCCATGTGTTTAACTATGATCTGCCGGATGACGCGGAAGACTACGTGCACCGCATTGGCCGTACTGGCCGTGCTGGCAAGAGTGGTCATTCCATCAGCTTTGCCTGTGAAGACTATGCCTTCAACTTGCCGGCGATCGAAGATTACATTCGACACTCGATCCCGATGAGCAAGTATGATCGCCAGGCGTTACTGCAGGATGCCGAGGCACCGAAGCGGATCCACCGCCATCGTGCTGGCATCAATCGTAATATGCGTGAGCGTCAGCCGAGTGCCGGACGCCGCCGTGGCCCTCGTAAACCCTGACAGGACGTCGCCCGTGAACCAGCCACCTCTGTATGCTGCCATTGATCTCGGCTCCAACAGTTTCCACATGCTGGTGGTGCGCGAGGTTGCGGGCGCGATCCGCACGGTTGCCAAGGTCAAGCGCAAAGTGCGGTTGGCTGCTGGCCTCGATGCTGACAATTGCCTGAGTCATGAAGCCATGGCGCGGGGCTGGGATTGTCTGCGTCTGTTTGCCGAACAACTGCAGGACGTACCGAAAGAGAATACCCGCATCGTCGGTACCGCTACCTTGCGGCTGGCGGGCAATGTGGGTGTCTTCCTGGTCGAAGCGGAGCGCATTCTCGGTCACCATATCGAAGTGATCACCGGTGAAGATGAGGCCAGAACCATCTACCAGGGCGTTTCCTGGACCTCCAGTGGCGAAGGCAAACGCCTGGTCATCGATATCGGTGGCGCGAGTACCGAACTGGTGATCGGTGAGCAAAGTGATGCCAAGCTATTGAACAGCCTGCATATGGGCTGTATCACCTGGCTCAGACGCTTCTTTGCCGATGGATTGCTGAGTGCCGACAATTTTGCTGCCGCGATCGAAGGCGCCAAAGTGGTGCTGGCTCAAGTCGAGCAGAGCTATCTCGATATGGGCTGGATCACCTGTGTCGGCGCCTCCGGGACCGTGCAAGCGCTGCAAGAGATCATGATCGCTCAAGGGCGTAGTGAGCGGGTGACGCTGAGCAAGCTCAACGAATTGAAGGAACAGGCCATCCAGTGTGGTCGTATCGATCAGCTGGCGTTGCAAGGCTTGGCTCCCGAGCGCTTGACTGTTTTTCCATCTGGGCTGGCCATTCTGATCGCGATTTTCGAAACCCTGCACATCGACAATATGACCCTGGCCGGTGGCGCCCTGCGAGAGGGACTCATCTATGGCATGGTCGGTCGTAAACGGGATTGTGATGCTCGTGAACGGACAGCCGAGAGTCTGATCACCCGTTATCAACTGGATCGGGATCAGGCGGAGCGGGTGCGTAACGTGGCCTTGACCGCATTCACCCAGTTGCATCAGAGCTGGCATCTGAGTGAGCAGTATGGCCGCCCCATGCTGCGCTGGGCTGCCATGCTCTACGAGCTGGGATTGTGTATCGAATACAAAAAGGCGCCGCAACATGCCGCCTACATCATCGATCACATCGATATGCCCGGTTTTACTCCGGCGCAGAAGCAGTTGTTATCGGCGTTGATGCTCAATCAACGGGATGAGTTCAAACTGGATGAACTGGAGCGGCAAAATGCGGTCTCCATGACCCAGGCGTGTCGCTTGGCGCGCATCCTGCGGCTGTCGATCATACTGTGTATGCGTCGCACCGAAGGCACGGTTCCCGACTTCCGCTTCGAGGCGGACGAGGACCAACTGACCATCTGGTTGCCGCAAGGCTGGCCTCAAGTTCATTATCTGCGCGCCTCCGAACTGCAGGATGAAGCCAAGCGTCAAACCCTGATGGGCTGGCCGACCCGGGTGGTCGAAGAACCCGATGGTGTAGCAGATTGATGCTGCTTGACTCATAGTTGACACAGGGCCTGCGGGCCCTTTGTTATTTCTTGTTTCCGACTCAACAGGAAGACGTCATGTCCCGATTTACCGATTTGCCCCTATGTCCGGAACTCCTGCAGGCCTTGAATGTACAGGGCTGGGTACAGCCGACGGCGGTGCAGTGTCAGGCGATTCCTCCGGCGCTGGCAGGGATGGATGTGCAGGTGTGTGCGCCGACAGGTACAGGGAAGACGCTGAGTTTTCTGTTGCCCTTACTGCAGAGCTGGCTGGCAACGCCTGGCACGCTTCCGGCTGCGCTAGCGGCGCCAAGCGCCCTGGTGCTGGTTCCGACTCGGGAGCTGGCCGAGCAAGTGAGCCAGGTGGCCAGCGTTCTGGCAAACTCCTTGACGCCTGCGCCTGTGATCCAGCTGGTGTTGGGTGGCGAACCGCTCGAGGGCCAAGTTGCGGCATTGGCGACAGGTTGCGATCTGCTGATTGCCACGCCGGGGCGTTTGCTTGAACTGCTGCGCCAGCAGGCCCTGACCTTGGCTCAGGTGCGGCAACTGGTACTGGATGAGGCTGACCGCCTGCTGGAGATGGGCTTCCGCCGCGAACTGGAGCAGCTTCTGAAGCAGCTTGCTGCACGCCAACAGACGTTATTGTTTTCGGCCACCTTTCCCGATGCGGTGACTGGGTTGGCGCAGGCGCTGTTGCGCACTCCGCAGTTGATTAGCGTCGAGTCCCGGCCGCAGGGAGTGATTGACGAGCAAGGGTATTTGGTGAACAAGGGCAGCAAGGCGGCGCTATTGCTACATCTGTTGCAGCAACAGCGGCCAGGACAAACGGCGCTGGTATTCGTCAACCAGCGAGCCACGGCGGATAGTCTGGTCAAGCGACTGTGCAAACAGGGCATCACCGCTGCCGCCCTGCATGGTGACAAGCCGCAGGCTGAACGCAGTGCCGTGCTGGCTCAGCTGCAATCCGGGCAGTTACCCGTGCTGGTGGCAACGGATCTGGCGGCGCGGGGGCTGGATATCAGCGCCTTGCCGTTGGTGATCAATTTCGAGCTACCGGATGCGCCGGCGACCTATGTGCACCGCATTGGTCGTACCGGCCGTGCGGGTCGCTCCGGCGTGGCGCTGGCCTTGTTGGCGCATCATGATATGGCTGCGTTGCAGGCGATCGAGACGCTGACTGGCAACCGGATCCCGGTGCAGGAATTGGCCGAGTTTCCGGTGACCGACGTGCCGGCCACGGAAGAGGCTGCCCGCAAGCGTCCACCTCGGGATAAGCAGGCCAATCGTCGGACGGCCGAAAAGCGCAGCATCAAACAGTTCGTAGCCAAAACTCCGACGACACCGCGTAGTCGGAGCAAATAAACCGTTGCCGCTCCTGTCTAGCCGATCAACCCCGGGCCCTGCGTTGCCGTGTACTGGCGAACCCAGTGCATAAACTCCTCCTCCGGCAGCGGGCGCGCTATGAGGTAGCCCTGCAGCGTGTCGCAACCGTGGTGCTGTAACATCAGTTGTTGATCGGCGGTTTCCACCCCTTCGGCAACCGTGCGCATCCCCAGGGCATTGGCCAGGGCGATGATGGAGTCGATGATGGCTAGAGCCGCATCATCCTCAAACAGTTCCCGCACGAAGGATTGATCGATCTTCAGTACGTCGAGAGGGAAGTGGCGCAGGTAGTTGAGGCTGGAGAAACCGGTGCCGAAATCATCGACCGAAATACTGAACCCCATCTCCTTGAGTTGCTGGAGTTTGCCTGTGGTCTGCTGAATATCTTTCATCAGCATGCTCTCGGTCAGCTCCAGCTCAATCCAGCGCGCCTCTATGCCGGTTTCGGCTAACGCTTCGGCAACCGACTCGATGAAATTTTGCTGCTTGAACTGACGCGCCGACAGGTTGACGGCGATGGGGATGAGCGGCAATCCCTGGGCTTGCCAGCGATGGAGATAGCGACAAACTTCACGCAGCACCCAGTCGCCGATGGGCTGGATCAGGCCGGTCTCTTCGGCCAGGGGAATGAAACGCCCCGGTGGTATCAGGCCATGGATGGGGTCGAGCCAGCGGATCAGGGTTTCAGCGCCGACCAGGGCACCGGTCCGGGCATCGATCTGGGGCTGGAAGTAGAGCACAAATTCATGGGCTTCCAGCGCATGACGCAATCGCAACTCCAGCTGTAATCGTTCCAGATTCTTCTCGTTCAGTTCCGGAGAGTAGAACTGACAGTTGTTGCGATCATTCTCTTTGGCCAGGTACATGGCGGCATCGGCATTGCCGATCAACATGTTGGCGTCACTGCCGTTATCTGGATAGAGGGCGATACCGATACTGGCGGTGATGATCAGTTGGTTCTCTGCAATATGGTACGGCTGGGCCAAGGCTTCCAGCAGCTTTTCGCCCAGCGCCGAGGCATCGTCAGGGTGGCCGCAGTTGGGGCACAAGACGATGAACTCATCTCCACCGACCCGGCTGACGGTGTCGCCACTGCGCACCCATTGCCCGAGTCGACGTCCGACCTCGCGCAGCAGTTGATCGCCAGCCTGATGTCCCAGCGAATCATTGATGGTTTTGAACCGATCCAGATCGATAAATAGCAGCGCCAGACCACTGTTTTCCCGCTGTGCCTGGGAGATGGCAACCTCGATGCGATCGGTCAGCAGGCGGCGGTTCGGTAATCCGGTCAATACGTCGTGGAAGGCCAGATGTTCGATCTGCGCCTCCTGGCGCTTGCGCTCTGTGATGTCGGAGAAGCTGGCAATATGGTATTCCGGCTCGCCTTGTCCATCTCGCACCAGGCTGATGGAAAGCCAGACCGGATAGGTTTCGCCGGAACGACGTCGATCGGTGAGTTCGCCTTGCCAGGCGCCGTTTTCATACAACAGCGCCCACAGGTTACGGTACAGGCTGCGGTTTTCTTGACCAGCGCCTAACAAGGTCGGCTCCTTGCCCAGGACTTCCTGGGCACTGAATCCGGTCAGCTTTTCAAACATCTGGTTGACCGAAATGACCCGATTCCGGCGATCTGTGATGAGGATGGCCTCATTACTGGATTCAAACACCTTGGCCGAGAGCCGCAGCTGGTTCTCCATCTGTTTGCGACGGCTGATATCCCGCAGTACCAGCAACACCTCATCCTCGCTGCGTGGCAGTATCCGCGCCTCCCAGCAGACGCCCTCGTGATTGCGCGGCAACGCAATTTCCAGCGCATGTTGCGACTGTTGCTCCAGCACTATAGTGATTTCCTGCTGGATCATCTCGGCGATCAGGGCACTGGGGTGATCCTGCAATATGGCACCGGGTTGCAGATCCCAATCGCTCCAGTCTGGAGCCTCGGAGCCTGCCAGGCGATCGAGAATGACCCCATTGCCATTGATGCGGAACAGCAGGTCGGGCAGTGCCGACAGCAATGCCCGGTTCTTGCTTTCGCTGAGCGCCAGCTCTTCAAAAGCGTGATGGGCGCGCAGCAGATAGCGCACCCGATAGCCGAGGGTGCCCCAGCTGATGGGTTTGGTAATGAAATCGGTAGCGCCGGATTGGTAGGCTTGCTGAATCGATGGCACATCATCGAGGCCGGTGGCCATGGCAATCGGTAGATTCCGCCCCGTGGCCAACTGGCGCAGGTGGGCGCAGAGTTCGATGCCGTTGCCGTCCGGCAAGATGACATCCAGGATGATGAGATCCGGCTGTTGGGCATCAAACTGCTCCAGGGCCTCAGCGACGCTGGCTGCCTCGACCACGTCGAATCCGGACTCTTCCAGGGTGGCGCGCATGATAAGCCGGGCGCTCAGTTCATCATCGACCACCAGCACCAGCGGTTGCGCTCGGGTCAGGAGTTGCTCGTTCATGTTTCCTCCTGATGCAACTGGGTGATTTCATCCTTAGTAAGCATAAATCGGTACTCTATCTCGACCATTAAATTTTGTAGCCCCTGTGTCGTGCCTTGACGTGCCAGTTGTTCGATTTGCAGGCAGAGCTGAGACAGGGATCGGGCTCCCAGGTTGGCGGCGCTATTTTTCAACGAGTGAGCGGCGCGCAGCAGCCGGTTGGCGTTTTGTTCTGCTACGGCTTCTTGCATCTGGGCCAACAGTTTGGGTGACTCCTGTAGCCAAGCCGCCAGCACCTTGACCAATAAACCGGCTCGCAGCGCTCGCAGGCTATCGATGGCGCGTGGATCCAGCTCGTGATGCTGCAGGGTCGTGGTGCCAGCCTGAGGCGAGGTGACCTGGGATCCGCCAGGCGCTGTGATGGTGGGTAACCATTGGGCCAACAGGTTGCCCAGTTGCTCCTGAGTAAAGGGTTTGGAGAGGTAATCGTCCATACCACAGGCTAGGCAGCGTTCCCGATCACCGGATACGGCGTTGGCCGTCAGGGCGACGATGGGAATATGCTGGGCGCTAAATTGCTCCTGTTGCCGAATGGCTACCGTGGCTTGGAAGCCATCCATGATTGGCATCTGACAGTCCATCAGTATCAGATCGAAGCTCTGCCGGTGCAGAATTTCCAGGACATCGGCACCATTTGTGACCATTTCGTAGTTCAAACCCAGATTTTGCAGCATGGCCAGCGCTACTTCCTGATTGACCTGATTGTCTTCGGCTAGCAGCACGCGACCTTGCAGCCGGGTATGAGCCCCGCCGACGGCTGCTGAAGAACCCAGCACCGGGATCGGTTGATGAAGACCATGCACCATGGCGTTGTAGAGATCGGATTGACGGACCGGCTTGGTGAGTTGCTGGCAGTTGCGCACCTGTAGACAGTCCATTGCTGGTAGTGAGTAACCTGCGGAACTGAGGATGATGATGGGGATATCGGCCAGCCCGGGATCGGCTTGCAGACGGGAGACCAGTCCCAGCCCATCCTCATCCGGCATCATCATATCGGTCAACACCATGTTGAACGGGCTGTCGACGGTTTTTGCCTGCTGGAGCAGGGTCATGGCCTGCTGCACGCTCTGGGCCAGCGAGATCTGGCAATGCCAGGCGGTGAGCTGGTGAGTCAGGATCTCCAGATTGGTGGTGTTGTCATCCACAATCAGCACCTTGAGACGATTGAGCTGGCGCTGTTTGGTCTGCATCTGCATGGCTTTTTCCGGTGCCAGAGTCAGGGTAAAGAAGAATTCGCTGCCGTTGCCGCTTTCACTGTGTAGCTCGATTTGGCCGCGCATCAGCTGGACCAGCCGCTGGGAGATGGCCAGCCCTAGCCCGGTACCACCGAAGCGGCGGGTCGTCGAGCTGTCGGCCTGGGAAAAAGCCTGAAACAGCTTGGCTTGCCGTTCGGGAGGAATGCCGATGCCGGTATCCCGCACACTGAAGCGACAAGTCACCTGCTCATCGTCCTGGGCCAGTATGTCCACGCGCACCACCACTTCGCCCTGTTCGGTGAATTTGATGGCATTGCCGACCAGATTGGTCAGCACCTGGCTCAGGCGTTTACTGTCGCCCTGCAGGTGAATGGCATGGGTCGGCGGCGAACAGAGGATCTCCAGACCCTTGCCATGGGCGACCGGCGCGAAGCGCTCGACCAGATCCTCCAGCAGCAGGTTCAGGTTGAAGGCGCTGCGATCCAGCTCCAGCTTGCCCGCTTCGATTTTCGAAAAATCGAGAATGTCGTTGATGATGGTCAGCAGATCTTCGCCGGAGCGGCGAATGATGCGGACAAAACGCCGCTGTTTATCGTCTAGTGTCGTGGTGTTGAGCAAGTCGGTCATGCCGATGACACCATTCAGCGGGGTGCGTATTTCGTGGCTCATCATGGCCAGAAATTCACTCTTGGCACGGTTTGCCGATTCTGCCGAGTCTCTGGCTTGCACCAGATCCACGGTGCGTAATTGCACGACCTGCTCCAGGTGGTCGCGGTGCTGTTCCAGCACCTGATCCCGTTGCTCGATCTGTGTCAGCATGACGTTAAAGCAGTGAGCCAGTTGCCGCGCTTCATCCTGATGACTCTCCTCATCGGCGCGCAGGGCATAGTTTTTATCCCGGGCTATGGTGCTGGCTATGTTCGCCAGTCGGTTGAGGGGTTGCGTCAGGATGCGGCCGGAGAGGCGCGCCATCCAGCCCGCGAGCAGCAGCGCTACCGCGCCGAGCACCAGGCCGGTGAATAGGCTCTGCCGCATGATGCGATTCAGTGGGGTTAGCTGAGCGTGCAATTGCAGGGTACCGAGTCGTTCGCCTTGCATCAGTATGGGGGTGGATAATACCATCTCGTTGTCATCGTGGGCTTCATGATCCCTATGATAGCGGGCCAGTAACTTGCCATTTTCCAGGGTAATAGTGGCTTGTACTATTTCTGGCGAATATTGCAGGGATTGCAGGGTCTGATTGGCCGAGGAGGCATCGAGAAAGGTCACCGCCGCCGCACTGTTGAAGGCCACGCTACGGGAGAGCACTTCCAGTGCGGCCTTGCTCTGGCTGCGGAGCATGCTGTATTGCTGCGACAGGAAGACAATCGAGAATAGACTCAGCGTGACCACGCAAACCAGTACCACTAGCGTGGCGACCTTCTTGGAGAGCGAGGAGCTATGCCAGAACGAGAGCTGCTTCATGGGGTCATCCCTGTGTTGCGCGCCAGTTTTAGTAACTGCGAGCTGATGGTGTAGTGGCCTTGCCGGATGAGGTCCAGATTGATGGCAAATTGCAGACGGCCTTCCACTTCCTGCAAACCGATGATGCCACCATCGGCGATGAAGTTTTCATCATCGCCTATGGTTAATAATCCGGGATAGCGTTGAGCCAAGGTGCGCAATGGTACCGGTGCGCCGCCCTGACGCAGGTAGTAAACGTGGCATCCGGCCACGTCGGCTTTCACTGGCAAGGGGCGGATATAGATTTTCCGGCCATTCACCTGCTGGCCTTGCAATGGTGTGAAGGCTTGCTGCAGCCTGGCATCACTGTTGCCCAGACAGACAAATAACGGCATATCGCGGGCCCCTTCCAGGGGCCAGATGGTAAATTTCAGGAAGTTGAAGACATAGGCGGCTTTGAGCTTCTCCAGGCGCAAGGAGTTGTCGGCGCTTCCCTGCAGACAACAAAACAGCAACAACAGTCCCAACCAACGCAGGGCGCTGTATCGACGGGGCCTGACGTCATGGTGAGCCATCACCACACACTCTGCATCGGGGCTGTCATGGTTATCCTTTGGGTGCCGCTTAATTTCGAGGTTCCCGCGACGGACTCGGCTCGGGTTCGACCTGCGGTGACGATTCATCTTGCAGTCAGGTTCGCTGCATTGTTGGTGAATACTTATAGAGGAAAGGGGCTTAACAAGCTTCTGCATTGATATCAGAGCGCGAGCCAGCTCAAAGCATCCGCGCAAAATGGGATTCTTTTGGATTTCATTTTGTTGCTATTTTCATCACCAATCGAATGCGGATCACAGGCTCTGTTCTGGTGCCTGCACAAACGCATCCTCGCTCGCTACTGTTATCTATACCCAGTACAGGGATGTCACACGAACGGTATGGTTCGGGAGTAATGACCATGAGAGAAGCGTGTTGGATAGTGGCTTGTCTGCTGCTGCCGATCACTAGTTTGGCAGCCTCGAGTGATGATGAGCTATTGCAGATGGATCTGGCTCAGCTGATGCAGGTCAAGCTGGAGGGATCCGCCACCCTGACGCCGACGGCAACCCGGCGCATGCCCGCCTCCATCACCAGCATAGACCGCGGCATGATAGAGATGTCCGGTGCTCGTAGCCTGTTCGATCTGCTAGAAATCTATGTGCCGAATTTTCATTACCTGCCCCATCACTGGGAGGCGCCCCACATGGGGATGCGCGGTCTGATTGGCGATCGGGACGATAAATATCTGCTGGTGGTCAACGGCCGGGTGTTGAATGAAAAGACCCACTTCGGTGCCCTGAGTGAACGGGACACGCCGCTGCTGGCGGATATCCGCAAGATTGATGTGGTCCGTGGCCCGGGCTCTGTGGTCTATGGCCCCGGCGCTGTCTCCATGGTGATCAACATCCAGACCGACAGTTTTGCCGATCATGGTCCCGATGGCATGACGGTCAAATGGGGGGAGGGGGAGGCATTTCGCTCTGTCGAGGTCAAAAACGCGGTGCAGTTGGGGGATAGCCCGGATCACGGCCTGCTGTTATACGCCGGGATCAGCGACTATGCCGGTGCCAGCAGTGGCAGTTCACCGCTTACCTATGGTCTCAGCGACAGTACCAGCTGGGGCGAGCCCATCACCGGCGGTCAGCCGGTTTCCTATCGCACACCGAATAATCATGAGTCATTCCACAACCGGCCCAAGGTCAAATTGCACGGTCACTATCAGAAACAGGATTTCAATGCCTGGCTGCGTTTTACCCAGGGCGGCGAGCAGCTGACCTGGGAGCATAAGACCATTTATACCGCACCGAACGGGTCGGCAACCCCGGGAGCCACGGAAGATTCCTATGCCACCAATGGCGTTGGCTATCAACAGCTGACCCTGGATCTCTCCCAGCTCTGGGTGCTTAACAGCAACATGTGGTTCGAGATGAAGGGGGGCTATGACAGCACTGCCTATATGCGTGAATTGTGGAACTCGGATCAGTCCGGGGTCACGCCGGAAAACCACCGCGAGGAGGAGTATCTGCTGCGCGGTACCCTGAACTGGAATCACAGTGCCAACCATGCCACAGCGCTGGGTAGCGAGGTAATCTATTCCCGCTGGGGTCTGTCGACCGCTGACTATGATCATGCCCAATCCTCGGTGCTGGGGGCTATGGATCCCTGGGCTACCTACGCGGTCGGCCTGTTCGGTGAGCATCAGTGGCAGATCAACTCCTGGCTGACTCAATTCACTGGTCTGCGGGCGGATAAGGACCAATACTCGGGCTGGATGTGGTCGCCCCGACTGGCGTTGGTGGCCGCGCTGAGCGAACGGGACACTCTCAAAGGGGTCTTGAGCCGTTCGTTGCGCAAGAACAACGCCGAGGAGCTGCGGGCCCTCTATCTGGCGGGTGAGAATGCCGAGCCGGAGCAGCTCTCCAGCGCCGAGCTGATCTATGATCGGGAGCTCAGTGCCAGCACTCGCATGACACTGACGGGTTTCTACAACAAGGCCGAAATTCTGGGCATCAACTTCGCCACTCTGCATACCCAGCCGGTGGGGGAGTTCAAATATGGTGGCCTGGAGCTGGAGCTGAACTATCAGCTGGAAGCGGTGAGTCTGGGCTTCTCCCACGCCTACACCAAGCTGGATGACTTTGATCTGGCAGCCGGTGGTTCCACCCGCATTACCGCCTCCCACCTGGGGTATGGCAATGATCTCAACAACTGGAGCAACCATATGACCAAGTTCAACGCCGCCTGGCAGTTGGATCCGGCCTGGCAGTTGACCAGCAGTCTGCGTTATTTCTGGGGCTATCCGGGGGCCGAAGATCAGATCGATAGCACCAACGATGCACGGGAGAATAATCCCAACTCCTCGGCGACCAATCTCACCGATCCCGGCTACTACGATTCGGTGCAGGAGGCGGCATTTTTCGATCTGGGCTTGCACTATCAGACCCGGGATTATGGCAAGTTCAGCCTCAACGGCTACAACCTGCTGGGGCTGCTCGACAAGCAGTTCAACAAGCGGCTCTATCTGCTCAATGTCGGTAACTACAGGCCCGAAGCCGTGGCGGTAGGCTTGAGCTACCGTTACAACTTCTGATTTCCACCCTCAGGGCGCGGATTCAACCCGGGCGCGGATCGCCGTCACCATGGCGCGCAGGCCGTTGCCGCGGGATGGACTCAGGTGTTTGGCGAGTTGCAGGGTGTCGAAGTAGCCTTCCATATCAAAGCTCAGAATATGCGGAGCACTCTGATGGTTCAGGGCCGCCAGCACTACCGCCAGCAGACCGCGCACGATCCGCGCCTGACTGTCGGCAGCAAAGTGCCAGCGGCCATCGGTATCCTGCATGGCCAGCAGCCAGACCTGGCTCTCGCAACCCGGCAACTCCTGCTCTTCACCGCGCCACTCGGCGGGGATGGCCGGCAACTGTTTACCCAGCTGGATCAGCTCGCGATAGCGCTCCTCCCAGGCCCCGGCACGGGCAAATCGGGCACAGATCGCCTCACTATCGGTATTGGCTTGTCCCAGCGGATGCTGGTTTAGAAAATCACGCAACGCATTCGACATCAGAAGAACTCCGGTAAGCGGGCCAGGGCTGCGAGCAGGGCCTCGATCTCGGCCTCGCTGTTATACAGTGCCAGCGAGATGCGCAGGGTGCCCTCCAGCCCCAGGCTCTCCATCAGTGGCATGGCACAGTGGTGGCCGACGCGTACCGCGATCCCCATCTGATCCAGCAATTCGCCCGCATCCTGAGGGTGAATCTCGCCCAGTCGCAACGACACCACGCCGACCCGCTGGTTGGGTCTGCCGACCAGCTTGATGAAGGGCAACTGTTGCAGACCATCCAGCAAGAGTTGCAGCAGCGCCGCTTCATGTTCGCGCCAGCCCTCGGGTAATGCGGCGAGAAAGTCCAGGGCGGCAGCGAGACCAATGGCTTCGGCAATCGGCGGGGTACCGGCTTCGAAACGAAACGGCGGCCGATTGAAGCGGGTGCCGCTGAAGCTGACCCGCTCGATCATCTCGCCTCCGGTCTGCCAGGGCGGCATCTGCTCCAACAATTCGGCGCGGCCATACAGCACGCCGATCCCGGTGGGGCCATACAGCTTGTGACCGGAGAATGCATAGAAGTCGCAACCCAGTGCCTGCACATCGACGCTCAGATGGCCGACGGCCTGGGCGCCATCGATCAGGGTGACGACGCCAACGGCTTTCGCCGCCCGGATGAGCTCTGCTACCGGATTGACGGTGCCGAGGGCGTTGGATACCTGGGCTATGGTCAGCAGCCGGGTGCGCGGCGAGAGCAGGGCATGAAAGGCGGCGAGATCCAGATCGCCATTCGCGGTGAGCGGGATCACCCGCAGCACAGCCCCAGTGCGGGTGGCGACCTGTTGCCAGGGGACTATGTTGGCATGGTGCTCGAGCACCGAGAGTAAGATTTCATCGCCCGGCTGCAGATTATTCATTCCCCAGCTGTGGGCCACCAGGTTGATGGCTTCCGTGGTGCCCCGGGTCCAGATGACTTCCTGGCTGGAGCGGGCATTGAGAAATCGCTGTACCCGCTCTCGAGCCGACTCGAAGGCCTGAGTGGCGCGGGTGCTCAGGGTATGGGAAGCCCGGTGCACATTGGCATTGTGGTGGCGATAGTAGTCGTCCATGGCTTGCAGCACGGATCCGGGTTTTTGGGTGGTAGCGGCATTATCCAGATAAATCAGTGGGTGGCCGTTGACCTGTTGCTGCAAAGCGGGGAACTGGGCGCGGATAGGGGCCAGCTCGAAATCCGATGACATGGGCGGTTTCTCCTGTTCAGGCACCTATGATCGGTAAAAGCGCCGCCGAAGGCAATCGTTGCCCGATAAGGGCGCGGGCAAGTGAAGGGTTAACGAGGGCGTTGCGCGGGACCCGCCATTGGGAATGGCAGCGAGCCGGAGACTGGCAAGGGGATTGCTAGCCTTCGAAATCAGTGTTTGATTGGCTACTTCTTGCTTTCCAGTTCGGTTTTTTGTTGCTGGGCTTCCAGCAGAGCACCACTGAGCTGTACCAGCTGATTGTTCAGCGCCTTGAGCTTCTCCTTCCCTTCTTCGCTGGTATCGGCCTGGGCGGCAGCAATCTGCTCCTTCAGCTTCTCAATCTGTTTCTGGATGCGCTCTATGGTGGCATCCACGACAGCGGAGCTGGCCGAGCTGCTGCTCTTGGCGGCACCACCGGCACCGGCTGGGCCCCCGGAGCCACCCGCTGGCTTGGCTTCGCCCTCTTCGGCTGTAGCGGCCGCCGTTTGTGAGGCATCGGCCTGCTGCAGGGCTTTGGCTTCGTCCGAAATAGTGACCTGATCCGCCGTGGCGCTGGTGGTCGCTGCGGCTCGGCTACTGGCGCTGCCGGTTTGATCCTCACTGCTCGGGATGCTGGCCGTTACTTGTTTGAGCGTGGTGTTCAGGGTACTGAGGGATGTACCGTCGATTTGAGTCATATCGCCTCCTGAAGGGATACTGGTTTGGGTCCTTTCCTTATCGGCGGAACCCTACGAATGATTAGGATCTTTACACTAACTTACCAAGGGTGGGTTCCGTGTCCGCCCGTGCTGCTTTTTTGCTACAATCGCCGCCCGGTAATCTGGAGTAGGGTGAGTGGCGATGAAATTGAATCCTCGGCAACTAGAGGCCGTGCATCATGTCTCGGGACCCTGTCTGGTGCTCGCGGGTGCCGGATCCGGCAAGACCCGGGTCATTACCACCAAGATTGCCTATCTCATCCAGAAGTGTGGTTATCAGGCCAAACAGATCTGTGCGGTGACCTTCACCAACAAAGCTGCCAAGGAGATGAAGGAGCGGGTATCCCAGACGCTGGATCGCAAGCTGTTGCGCGGCCTCATGGTATCGACCTTTCACTCCTTGGGTCTGGATATTATTCGCCGCGAACACAAGATCCTGCGTCTGAAGGCCAATTTTACCCTGTTTGATGATACCGATCAGATGGCCTTACTCAAGGAGCTGACCGATGTCGAACTACAGGGCGACAAGGAGCAGCTGAACCAGTTATTGAATGCCATCTCCAACTGGAAAAATGACCTGGTGTTGCCGGGCGTGGCCTTGAAACGGGCCCGTGATGCCGACGAACAGCGCCAGGCGGTGTTGTATGAGCGCTATCAGCGTCACATGACGGCCTATAACGCCCTCGACTTTGACGATCTGATCCTGATGCCGACCCTGCTGCTGAAGACCAATGCCGAGGTACGCGAGCGTTGGCAGCAAAAAATCCAGTATCTGCTGGTGGATGAGTATCAGGATACCAACACCAGTCAGTATGAGTTGGTCAAGCTGCTGGTGGGCGAGCGCGCCCGCTTCACAGTGGTGGGGGATGATGACCAATCGATCTACTCCTGGCGGGGCGCGCGGCCGCAGAATCTGGTGCTGTTGCAGCAGGACTTTCCACGACTGAATGTGATCAAACTGGAGCAGAACTACCGCTCCAAGGGCCGCATCCTCAAGTGCGCCAATATTCTGATCGCCAATAACCCCCACGTCTTCGAGAAAAAGCTGTTTTCCGAACTCGATTACGGTCAACCGGTGAAGGTGCTGCAGGCCAAGAATGAGGAGCATGAAGCGGAGCGGGTGGCCATGGAGATCATCGGTCATCGCTTCATGAACCGTTCGCGCTGGGCCGATTACGCCATTCTGTACCGGGGCAATCATCAGTCACGGTTGCTGGAAAAGGTGTTGATGCAGAACCGAATTCCCTACCGCATCAGTGGGGGCACCTCCTTCTTCTCCCGCACCGAGATCAAGGACATGATGGCCTACCTGCGGCTGTTGGTGAATCCGGATGACGACAATGCCTTCTTGCGGGTGGTCAATCTGCCGCGTCGGGAAATAGGCCCCACCACGCTGGAAAAACTCGGCCATTACGCCAATGAGCGCGCCAAGAGCCTGTTTGCGGCCAGCTTCGAACTGGGGCTGGAGCAGACGCTGACTGGGCGTGGCTTGAGCGCGCTGCGCCACTTCTGCGATTGGTTGGTGCGGCTGGGCGATGAGGCCAAGCGTGGCAATGCGGTCGAGGCGGTGCGCGATATGATCCGCGATATTCACTATGAAGAGTGGTTGTATGAATCCTCCCCCAGCCCGAAAGCGGCCGAGATGCGGATGCAGAATGTCTCGACGCTCTACCGCTGGATCACCGAGATGCTGGAAGGGGATGCCAAGGAAGACGAACCACCGATGACGCTGCCGGAGGTGGTGACCCGGTTGACCCTGCGCGACATGCTGGAGCGCAATGAGGAGGAGGCCGAGCTGGATCAGGTGCAACTGATGACGCTACATGCTTCGAAAGGGCTGGAGTTCCCTTATGTATTCCTGATTGGCATGGAAGAGGGGTTATTGCCTCACCAGGTCAGCATCGACGAGGACAATGTCGATGAGGAGCGACGACTGGCCTATGTGGGCATCACCCGCGCCCAGACCGAGCTGACCTTTATCCTGTGCAAGGAGCGCCGCCAGTTTGGGGAGTCGGTGCGGCCAGAGCCGAGTCGTTTCCTATTGGAGTTGCCCCAGCACGATCTGGAGTGGGAAGGGGACAAGCGCGAAGTCACCGCCGAACAACGGCAACAGAAGGGGCAGGTCGGGATTGCCAACCTGCGCGCCCTGTTCAAGGATAAGGGTTAATCTTTTTTCGTTTCCGGGGGGACCGCCCGGTTGGGCAGCAAGCTGAATAGGGCATCGGGAGGCATGGCGGCGGAAAAGAAGTCGCCTTGTGCCAGGTCAAAGCCCATTTCGCTGAGTTTTAACTGTTGTTCCCGTTGTTCGACGCCCTCGACGATCACCTGCATCCCCAAGTCATGACTGATATCGCGGATGGCGCGGATCAGCGCCCGGTCGCGATTGGATTTCAATAGTCGGTGGGTGAAGCTGTCATCGATCTTCACGAAGTCCACCGGGTAATGAAACAGTGCATTCAACGAACTGAAGCCGGTGCCGAAATCATCTACGGCAATACCAATGCCTTTGGCTCTGAGCTCATGGAGCAGGGTCAGGGTTTGGGTGTCGCGCCGCGTCAAATCCCGCTCCTTGAATTCGAAGATAAACAGCTTGGGTGGTACATCGGACTCATGAATGATCTGCAGCAGTTGCTGGATCTGCTCCCGCGAGCCCAGGTGCTTGCCCGACAAGTTGATGCTGATGCGCAGACTGTGTTGTTTGATCAGCGGGCGGAACAAGCCTTGTAACAGACCACAGGCGTGACGCAGCATCATGCGGTCAATCTCCAGGATCAGATCGCTCTGCTCGGCTAAGGGAATAAAACTACCCGCCTCATGAATTTCTCCCTCTTCATCTAGCAAGCGCGCCAGCAGTTCAATCTGCACCACGCGGCGGTCGCGCAACCGCAAGATGGGTTGAAAGTAGGGCAGTAGCCGTTTTTCCCGCAGCGCTTGCTGCAGCGTCTGCTCCGGCGAGAGCCGATCCGGGATATCGCAGAGTTCGGAATAGAACACCGCGTGGTCCGCTCCCCGGCGTTTGGCCTGGAAGGTAGCGATATCCACTTGGCGCAACAACTGACTGACATCATCAATCTCGGCGTTGATCGTGGCCACGCCAAGCGCCGCATGGATGTTGATTTCGTGGTTATCGATCATCACCGGATGCTGCAGTTGCTCCAGGATCCGGCTGATGACCGGGGTGATGGCTTCGGTACTTTGGCTGGCATCAAGGAAGACAATGAATTCATCGCCACTGAGTCGGGCCACCAGATCATTCTGCCGGGTCGAGGTGTGCAGGAGTTGGGCGATATTTTTCAGTAACAGGTCACCGAGCTCGTCACCATATAGTTCATTCACCTCGTGCAAGGACAACAAGTCGATCAGCAGGATGGCAAATCCCTGATCCGGGTAGCGCTGGTAGTGTTTGAAGGCATGATCCAGACGGTGCAGAAACATGGCCCGGTTGGCCAGCTGAGTCAGGGGGTCCCGCTGGGCATCTAACTGCAGTTGCCGCTCCTGTTCATCCCGTTGTTTGAGTTGCTTTTGCAGTCGCAGGTTATTTTTACCGAGTTCCCGCAGTCGGTGGATCTCTTCCGGGGCCAGTTCCGCTTGTTCGGAACTTTCCTTTTTGTGCTGCCGCAACTCATACAACTCGGTCATCAGTCCGAGCTCTTCGGCGACGAAGAACAACAACTGCCGATCTTCGGTGACCAGCGGTCGCTGCAGGGCCAGAGCCAGACTCGCATGATGCTGGCGCCGCAACAGAATGGGAAAGCTATACCAGTGCAGGCAATTATCTTCGCTCTGTTGCGGACGGTCATCGCAGAGCAGGTTCAGCAACGCCTCGCCAGCCGTCGCGGATTGGGGATAGATGAGTCGGCCGGCATCATCCTGACGTTGCAGTAATAGCACCTCTTGCGCTCCCATCCAGAAACGCAGGGTGGAGTCGAATTGAGCGAGTAACTGTTGGGCGGGAAGAGTGCCTGCCAGACGCAACAGACGAGTAAAGCTTTCCAGCTTCTCCTGCCAGAATGGAATGCGGTTGAGGAGTGGTGAGTTGAACAAATCCAGTTGGCGATTGGCCTGGAGTAAGGAAAAGTGGGTTGCGGCAATTTCCAGCAGATGCAACAGCAGTGTGCGCTGAGCCGGTTGCGTGCGCGCGACCAACCAGTGCAACGATCCGTGTTCGACTCTTACCCAGCACCATCCCGCGGTCGAAGAGAGCTGCTCAATCTGGTTTTTCCCTTGCGGGTTACAAGGGGTGAAGGGGAGAGGATCGCTCAGTTGGGGTTGTTCCTGCACCTGGATTTCGTTGCCGTTGCAGTAGATGGCCGAGAGATGGGTGAGAGGTACACAGGAGCTGACAGCCGCATGTAGGCTGGCGAGGTGGGTCTCCCCATCCTGTTCGAGAAGAGCGAGGGTCAACAAGTCCTTGGCGGCGACTATGGCTGCTCGAAACGCGGGCTGCTCGCCAGGTTGTTTTACTGGTATGGCCACCATCATGATTCCTCGTCTTTGCCTTGTTTCAAGTGTAGACGGCGATAGTGTAGCCAGCATAAATAGCTGGGGCTGCTCATGGCAGCCCCGATTGGGTCATCTGATGGGTGGTGGCTCAGGCGCTGACTTGCAGGAATCCAGAGTAGGTGAGAGCCAGGATGACGATACCGGCGACAATGCGGTAAACGGCAAAACCGCGGAAACTGTTTTTGCTGACGTAACGCAGCAACCAGCCAATGGCTAACAGGCTGACGATAAACGAGGTGAACAGGCCGATACCTATATTGAGCAGTCCATGCTCACCGACACCCTGCATATCTTTCATCAGCGAGTAGAGGCTGGCGGCACCCAGAGTCGGAATGGACAAAAAGAAACTGAATCCGGTCGCTGTGGGTCGATTCAGGCCCACCAGCATGCCACCCATGATGGTGGAGGCGCTGCGGCTGACGCCTGGGATCAGTGAGCAGAGCTGGGCACACCCAATGGCAAAGGCCTGTTTCGGTGTAATGTGCTCCAGCTCGGTGGTTGCGACTTCTCGCTGGGGACGCCCCTCAATCCACCACATCACCAGACCGCCCATGATCAGGCTGATCGCCACCGTCACACCGTTGAACAGGTAGTGGGTGATGTAGCTGTGCAGTGCCAGACCGACAAAGGCGGCAGGCAAAAAGGCCAGGATCACCCCCATCCAGAAGCGCTGCACCTGACGGTCATCCCGTACTGTCTTGGCTTGTTGCCACAGGGTTTGGAAATAAAACCAGAGCACTGCCAGCACGCCACCGAGCTGGATGACGATCTCGAAGGTATCGCTACCCTTAAAGCCGAGGATTTCCTGGGTCACAATCAGATGGCCGGTGCTGGAGACGGGCAGAAATTCGGTAATCCCCTCGACGATGCCGAGGATGATGCTGTTGAGAATATCGGACATAAAGCAGGTGATTCCTGATCGAAAAACTGCCGGCATTATGCCCAAATCCGCTTCTGAAAGGAATCAAAGATCCCGTCGTCGGATGACGGAAATAAAAAAGCCGCATTGCTGCGGCTTTTTGCTTCGGCGGTCGGGAGCTATTACTTCCACGCCTTCCAGGTGTTGATCAGGCCGTTGGTGGAGCTGTCGTGGCTGCTGATGGCGTCAGCAGAGTTCAGCTCTGGCAGTATCTTGTTGGCCAGTTGCTTACCCAGCTCCACGCCCCACTGATCGAAGGAGAAGATGTTCCAGATGGCGCCTTGCACGAAGATCTTGTGTTCGTACATGGCGATCAGGGCACCCAGTACCTTGGGGGTCAGGCTCTTGAAGAGAATGGAGTTGGTTGGACGGTTGCCTTCGAAGACTTTGAAGGGGACCAGATCCTTGACTTGCTCGAGTGTCTTGCCAGCGGCCAAGAACTCGGCTTCGACCTGTTCCTTGCTCTTGCCGAAGGCCAGGGCCTCGGTCTGGGCGAAGAAGTTGGCCAGCAGCTTGGGATGGTGATCGCCAATCGGGTTGTGGCTGATGGCCGGAGCCAGGAAGTCACAGGGGATCAGCTTGGTACCTTGATGGATCAGCTGATAGAAGGCGTGTTGACCGTTGGTGCCCGGCTCACCCCAGATGATGGGGCCAGTCTGGTAGTCGACCGGATTGCCGTTGCGATCCACGTACTTGCCATTGGATTCCATGTTGCCTTGCTGGAAGTAGGCCGGGAAACGGTGCATGTACTGGTCGTAGGGCAGAATGGCTTCGGATTCAGCGCCATAAAAGTTGTTGTACCACAGACCGATCAGGGCCAGCAGCACGGGCACGTTCTGCTCGAAAGCGGCAGTGGCGAAGTGCATGTCCATCTCGAAGGCGCCTTGCAGCAGGGCTTCGAAGTTGTCGAAACCGACAGACAAGGCGATAGGCATGCCGATGGCGGACCAGGAGGAGTAACGGCCACCCACCCAGTCCCAGAATTCGAACATGTTGTCGGTGTCGATACCGAACTCGGCCACGGCCTTGCCGTTGGTGGACAGCGCCGCGAAGTGCTTGGCCACATGGGCCTTGTCACCAGCGGTCTTGATAAACCAGTCGCGGGCGGTCAGGGCGTTGGTCATGGTCTCCTGGGTGGTGAAGGTCTTGGACGCCACCAGGAACAGGGTGGTTTCCGGATCGATCTTCTTCAGGGTCTCGGCGATGTGGGTGCCATCGACGTTGGAGACAAAGTGCATCTGCAGGTGATTCTTGTAGGGGCGCAGGGCTTCGGTGATCATCACTGGGCCCAGATCGGAACCGCCGATGCCGATGTTGACCACATGCTGGATCGCCTTGCCGGTGTAGCCCTTCCACTCGCCAGAGATGATCTTGGCACAGAAGCCCTTCATCTTCTCCAGTACTGCCTTCACTTCCGGCATCACGTCCTTGCCATCCACTTCCACCGGACGGTCGGAGCGGTTACGCAGGGCCACGTGCAGCACGGCACGGCCTTCGGTCTGGTTGATGGCTTCGCCGTTGAACATGGCGTCGATGGCAGAGCGCAGATCGGTTTCTTCGGCCAGATCTACCAGCAGCTTGAGGGTCTCTTCGCTGATGATGTTCTTGGAGTAGTCGACCAGGATCTCGCCACCGAAGGTGGTGGAGAAGTTGTCAAAACGGGTGGGATCGGCGGCAAACAGATCCTTGATTTGACGATCCTTGTTGGCGGCGAAATGGGCTTCCAGCGCCTTCCAGGCCTTGGTCTGGGTCGGGTTGATGTTTTTCATCGGTTCGCATTCCTAAGAGTCGATTAATAAAACCTTTGCGTCCTGTGCGCCTTTGCTGACACCGGTTACCGCTGTGGGCGGCGCGCCAAGCCGAAAACCGGCGACAGTTTACACGTTTTTGCCGGGATTATGCTGCAGAAGCTGCAGCACTGATTTGCGCTAGCGCATAAAGAGGCGGTGACCAGGTCGCTTGCCGGGGTGATGAGGAGCAATGGCAATCGATCGAATGGGTGTTTCCTGGTGCGAGAGTGATAACAATCGGCAGCACCTGTCGGGTGCTGCCGAGGATGGGGAGGGAATCAGGCAGCAATCAGTGCCGCGTAGCCATGCCCTTGTTCTTGCAGCAGACGAGCTTCATTACGGCATTGCAGCCAGGATAGACCCAGGCGTTCCGCCACGGCATGCGGCCAATCCTCGGGCTCTTCTTCGGGGATGTTTTCTTGCAGGATACTCAAGGCAATGGCCAGATGAATCAATGCCGCCTCATTCGAAAAGGGCTCGGCCTTCAGCGGATGATAGTGGTAGCAGATGGCCCGGCAGAAGCTGTCAGGGAAGTTCCATTGTTTGGCCAGCTCGGCTCCGACATCGGCGTAGGTAAAGCCGACGACTGCCTGTTCGGCCGCCGCTCTTCCCTTGTGTGGCTCCAGATCACAGATGCGCAAGACCAAGTTTTCGGGTAGACCCAGATGCATGATGAGTCGCCCCAAGTCATACAGCAGAGCGCAGGTGAACACCTCTTCGCCCTTGTTGCCCTGGGTCTTGGACAGCTGCTTAGCCAGCGCGGCAACATCAAACACATGAGCCCAGAAATGTTTCAAATCGATACCGGGGACTGTCTTGAGCGAACCGGTGAGACTGCAGGCCAGTACCATGTTACGAACCGAGTCGGTGCCCAATCGCACGGCAGCCTCTTTCACGGTGGCTATCTGTCGGCTACAGCCAAATTTGGCTGAGTTGGCCAAGCGTAACAATTTTGCCGACAGCACAGGGTCCTTGGCGACTTTCCCGGCGATCAACAAAAGATCCGGCTCGGGTTCGTTGAAGCTCTGGATTAACTCGCGCACCACTTCCGGCACGCTGGGCAAATTTTGTGGTTTGGATAGCAACTCGGTCATCGTTGGCATAAAGATCCCCGTCAAACAGGTAGGCGCGTATGGTGGCAGAAAGATACTTCTTGCTTACATCGATACTAAGTATGGGCAGATTTTGCGCAGTGTGATGGAGAAAAGCAGTTTTACCATTGGACTCACAGATCAGGAGCGCCGAGGATTCGCCAGCTGGTGACCAACCAGCATGTTGTTACGGATGACGGGACGGTTTGGTTACATGACGGACAAAAAGGGCCAGCATGGCTGGCCCTGAGATAAGACGCTAAGGATTTAGACCTTCAGCTTCTGGTGATATTCCTTTTTTGTCTGCGCCATACCCTCGAGCGCCGCCTTGGCTTCATCCAGTTTGCCGGCATCAAGCAAGCCGATGGTATCGTCGATTTGTTTGATCAGGGTATCCAGACCTTCGACGTAGGCTTTACGCTCCGGACCATCGGCGGGTTGATCTTTAAAATCGGGAGGTGTCTGCGTCTTAGCATGTGCGGCATATCCGCGCAGCTTGGTCAGCTCGGCCTTCATGCTGGCCGCATCTTCGGCTTCACTGGCGGCACGCATGCTTTTGCCCATGGCTTTCATATCGGTTTTGACTGGATTGGCGGCTAACACTGGCGCGGTAAAGCTGGCGGTTAACAACAGAGTGCAGCAAAGGGTGGCGATTTTTTTCATGGTTGAGCTCTCACCTTGGGAAATGACAGTACCGAGTGTAGGCGCTTTGGCTTAAGCGTGGCTTAAGTGATACCCGAGTTCTCGCCTGCTCGGCAATCCTTTTTCGCGTCAAATTAACATTTATTCAACAAGTGTTCAGCCTCCGCTCTGCTGAGCCGTTTCCCAGAAGGCCCGAATCAAGGGTTCATCCAGCCGTCGTTTCTGTACGCACAGGCCAACGTCGAATGGTTTAAAGGCCGGACGTGCCTCCAAAATCCGTACCTTGTCGCCCATGGGACTGTGATCAATGACGGCTTCGGGAACCAGCCCGATACCGCAACCCAGCGCTACCATGCTGACGATGGCTTCGTTACCGGCGACCTCGGCATAGACATTCGGGCTGATGCCCTTGTTGCGAAACCATTGATCGCAGCGTTTGCGGGCTAGTCCTTGCTCGGAGAGGATCACCGGCAGGTGTTCCCAATCCGGTTCATCCTCTTTGAGCCAGCGGGAGATTGGGCTGGCGGCGCGGGGGGCAATAAACACCAGCGGCACTCGGCGCAGGGAGATGAAATGCAACTTACCCGGGAGAGCGTCGGGCCGGGCGGCGATGGCCATATCGGCTTCTTCGGAGAGCACCTTGTCCACCGCCAGAGCCGGGTCTCCGGTTTCCAGCTTGATTTCCAGTTGTGGGTAACGGGCACGGAAGCGGCCTAGGGTATCCGGCAGCAGAAAATAGCTAGCAGTCACCGAGCAATAGACTTTCAAGCGTCCTTGCAGCGGCTCACCGACATGGCGCAACTCATGACGTAACTTTTGCCAGTCATCCAGCAGATGCAGACCGAACTCCCGTAATCGATCACCCGCCGGGGTCAGGCTGACACTGCGGTTATCCCGTTCGAACAGCGGACAGCCCACCTCCTGCTCTAGGCGCTGGATGGCACGACTCAAGGTGGAGGGGCTCACCGCCATGGCATCGGCGGTCTTGGCAAAATGCAGACTCTCGGACAGATGCAGAAACAACTCCAGGTTGCGCAGGTCCATGAATAAATCCTCTTTGCCGCCTCTTCGGCCGGATCCAGCCGGAGAGACTTCACGTTTCGTAAAATGCAACATTCTGTTTCGAATATATCATTTCAGGCAATGATTTGCCTGGGCTATAGTGCTGCGGTTGCTGCCTTATGCAGGCACAAGGAATTCACAGTTTTTTTACGGAGCCAACCATGTCTAACTACTTCAATACCCTGAATCTGCGTCAGCAGCTGGCCCAACTGGGCAAGTGTCGTTTCATGAACCGTGATGAATTCGCCACCGGTTGCGATTTCCTCAAGGGCAAGAAAGTCGTCATCATTGGTTGTGGTGCCCAGGGTCTGAACCAGGGTCTGAACATGCGTGACTCCGGCCTGGATGTGGCCTATGCCCTGCGCGCCGAAGCCATTGCCGAGCGCCGCAAATCCTGGCAACAAGCGACTGCCAATGGTTTCGTGGTTGATACCTATGAGAATCTGGTTCCGACAGCCGATCTGGTGGTGAACTTGACTCCGGACAAGCAGCACACCAGCGTCGTCAAGGCGGTGATGCCGTTGATGAAGGAAGGCGCTGCGCTGGGTTACTCCCACGGCTTCAACATTGTGGAAGAGGGCACCCAGGTTCGTAAGGATCTGACCGTGGTCATGGTTGCTCCGAAGTGCCCGGGCACCGAAGTGCGTGAAGAGTACAAGCGTGGTTTCGGGGTTCCGACCCTGATCGCCGTTCACCCGGAAAATGATCCGCGCGGTGAAGGCATGGCCATCGCCAAGGCCTGGGCTGCCGCGACTGGCGGTCACCGTGCCGGTGTTCTGGAATCCTCCTTCGTGGCCGAAGTGAAGTCAGACCTGATGGGCGAACAGACTATTCTGTGTGGCATGCTGCAAGCCGGTTCCATTCTCTGCTACGACAAGATGGTTGCTGGTGGTGTCGATGCCGGTTACGCCAGCAAGCTGATCCAGTTCGGTTGGGAAACCATCACCGAAGCGCTGAAGCAGGGTGGTATCACCACCATGATGGATCGTCTGACCAACCCGGCCAAGCTGAAGGCGTTCGAGCTGGCGGAAGAGATGAAGGTCCTGCTGCGTCCGCTGTTCCAGAAGCATATGGATGACATCATCGGCGGTGCTTTCTCCTCCGGCATGATGGCTGACTGGGCCAATGACGATGCCAAGCTGCTGGGCTGGCGCGAAGAGACCGGTAAGAGTGCCTTCGAGAACTCACCGACTTTCGCCGGTAACATCAGCGAGCAAGAATATTTTGATCACGGCATCCTGATGGTCGCCATGGTCAAGGCCGGTGTCGAGCTGGCGTTCGAAACCATGGTCTCTTCCGGCATCATCGAAGAGTCCGCCTATTACGAATCACTGCACGAGCTGCCGCTGATCGCTAACACCATCGCCCGTAAGCGTCTGTACGAGATGAACGTGGTCATCTCCGACACCGCTGAATACGGTAACTACCTGTTTGCCAACGCCGCTGTGCCTTTGCTGCGTGACCACATCATGCCGAAGGTGAATCTGGACGTGATCGGTAAGGGTCTGGGTGTTCAGTCCAACGGCGTGGATAACGTGGTACTGGTTCAAGTCAACGACGCTATTCGTAATCACCCGATCGAAGCGATTGGCAAAGTGCTGCGCGGCTACATGAAAGACATGAAGCGCATCGCCGTCGGCGGTTAATCCTTTTTTCCGCAACTTTTTTCTTCCCTGTGCAAGCCAGCCGTTGGGCTGGTTTGTCACTTACCCCACAAGGGTTTCTTTAACCGCCTTATCCAGGCGGTTTTCTTTTTTGTGGCAGTTGCTATCACTCAGGCTATGCCAGCCATATGGTTTGTGTTGTGGTGTGACGAGCAGCCTTGCGCCTCAATCGGTTCCGCCATGATCGGATTACCAATACAAGTTGAGATCTTATCTCATTTGTAGTTGAGATCTTATCTCATCTGAATTTATACTGCGCCGTCTTTGATTCTATGACTCAGCTCACAAGGAATGGCGCATGTCTGTTTTCCCCCGCTCTGTATCTACGGTTGGTCTGGCCGCCTCGCCGCTGGCTTTGGCTATTCGCCTGGTCTTGTTGACACCTCTTGTGGCGACTCCGGCTCTGGCGGCCACACCAGAACCTGAGGCGGCTCCGTTGGCGACAGGAACATCTGCCGCAGCTGAAACCCAAGTGGGTGCGGTTCTGGTCACTGCGAATACGGATGTGGGGACAACAGAAGGCAGTGGTTCCTATACCACCGCGAGCACCAGCACGGCGACCAAGCTGCCACTGACCCTGCGTGAGACACCGCAATCCGTGACTGTGGTGACTCAGCAAAAGATGGAGGATTTCAATCAGACCTCCATCAACGACGTACTGGGTAGCGTGGCCGGGGTAACTGTCGAGAAAATTGAAACCGACCGCACCTACTACACCTCCCGGGGCTTCGATATCACCAACTTCCAGGTGGATGGTCTGGGTCTGCCGCTGGCTAACGGTAACGTCAATGGCGATCTGGATACTGCCATCTACGATCGTGTCGAGGTGATCCGCGGCGCAAATGGACTGATGACGGGAGCGGGTAATCCATCGGCCACCGTCAACATGGTTCGTAAGCGTCCGACTACCGAATTCCAGGCCTCGGTTAAGGGTTCTGCGGGCTCTTGGGAGAATGGCCGTGCTGAGATGGATGTCTCCGGCTCCCTGGTCGAATCGGACAAGCTGCGTGGCCGGACTGTGCTGGTGAAGCAGAACAAGGAGTCCTACCTGGACCGTTACGCCAACGACAAAACCGTGGTGTACGGTGTGGTGGAAGGTGATGTGACTGATAGCACCCTGCTGACTCTGGGGTACAGCCTGCAACAGAGTGACAGTGATAGCCCGATGTGGGGCGCGCTGCCGCTGTACTACACCGATGGCTCCCAGACGGATTACGACGTCTCCACCAGCACTTCATCCGACTGGTCCTTCTGGAACGTGGATAATCGCCGTGCCTTTGCCGAGTTGAGTCAGACCTTTGCCAATGGTTGGCAAGGCAAGGCGGTTTATAACTTTATCGATACCCGTCAGGATTCCCGCCTGTTCTATATCTATGGCACTCCGGATAAGACCACGGGCACGGGTCTGTTGAGCTATCCGGGTCTGTACCAGATGCATATGAAGCAGCATGTGACCGATGTGACCGCCTCCGGTCCGTTCCGCTTATTGGGCCGCGAGCATCAATTGGTGGTGGGTGGCACAGTTTCACGATCCACGGTGGATGAGCTGTCGCTGTACAGCAACGATATCGGCACCGCCTTGCCACCGTTGGAAAGCTGGGATGGCAGCTATACCCAACCCGCGTTTGATCTCTATCCGAATGGCAGCTACTGGAATGATCAGGAAGTGGCTGGCTATCTGGCGGCACGATTCAGCCTGATGGACGATCTCTCCTGGATTGTGGGTAGTCGTCTGACCAGCTGGGAAACCGAAGGGCAGAGCTATGGCGTGGCCAAGTCCATGGCCGTCCATGGCGAGCTGACGCCTTATACCGGTCTGGTGTATGACCTGACCGATGAGGTTTCAACCTATGCCAGCTATACCACCATCTTCACCCCGCAACGGGCGTCGGATATCCATCGTCAGCAACTCGATCCGGTCGACGGCATCAGTTACGAAACCGGGGTGAAGGGTGAGTTCCTGGATGGTGCGCTCAACACCAGCCTGGCGCTGTTCCAGACCCGACAAAACAATCTGGCCCAGATCGCGGGGACCATGCCGGACAATGCCACCGAGTATTACTACGAGGGCGTCGATGGTGTGCGTAGCCAAGGCTACGAACTGGAAGCCTCCGGCATGGTGATGACCGATTGGCAACTGGCTGCCAGCTATACCGACTTCTCGATCCAGGACGCCGATGGCAATGCCACCAAGACCTACACCCCGAAGCAGTTGCTCAAATTGGCCTCTACCTATCAGCTGGCCAAGTGGAAGCTGGGTGGCACCTGGAACTGGCAGGATGAGATTTCCCGCATCAATGGTGCCGGGACGACGACTAAGCAGGGTAGCTATGCCTTGCTGAACCTGATGGCTCGGTATGACATTAACAAGCAGTGGCACACCCAACTGAATGTGGACAATGTCACCGACAAAAAGTACCTGAACAGCCTGTACTGGGATCAGGGCTTCTATGGCGCTCCACGCAGCTTCACGCTGACCACGGGTTGGACTTTCTGATGTTGACGCGGTGCGGAAGCTATGACGGCTGAGCTGGCGAATTTCTCGCACTCGCGAGCAGACGGGGGGAAACCCCGTCTGCATCCGTGTGGGGCAGTGCCCTTCGCAGCACTGCAGCCACTCTGGCGGGGTTCCCTAGCGACCTGGCTACCGCCCGTGATCGAGGATGGGGTCGACCATGCGAGCACCATGGACTCGGATGCTGAGTTAGCAAGCCGATTACTGGTATTTGCCGAGCGGCAACATCCTGATTTACCGCGTGTTGTTTCATTGACCGAGCTGGAGCCACTGCAAGCGGAGTCGCTGGCATCGGAATGGTCGCGGTCACTGTTCTATCGTCTGGTGGTACCGGTATTGAGTGTGCTGGTACTTACCGGACGGCTGTTGTCATACCGATTGCACTGGACGCCGGATCAGAGCGTTGCAGGTTTGCAGCTCCCCCATGGCGGTCTTCCCCAGTCGCTGCTTTGGGCTTCCGCACTATCTGTCGGGAGGATGACACTCACGTCAGATGCCTCGGTTGACGACTTGGCCGAGCAGGAGCAATCACTGACGGCTGCTTCTTTGTCATGGTGGCTGGAACAGGAGTTATTGCCGCGGATGCTGCAACTGGCGCGAGTCGCGGGCTGTCGAAGCCGGATCCTCTGGTGCACGCTGGCGACGTACTGGCGCTGGTGGTTGCAATCGGCGGAATTGACCGCATGCCTGGCGACTCTTTCATCGGATCAAGCGCCGTTGGCCAAATCTCGATACGCCCAGGCGCTGGAGTTTATCGAGCAGGCGAGCCTACCAATTTCGGCGTTGTATGAACCGACCCGGTTGCTGCAACTGGGTCGGAATCCCTTGTATCAGCCCTTGCGTCTACGGACTTCGGGCGGACAACCGGTCTGGGTGCGGCGGGTTTGTTGCCAGCGTTACCAATTGCCCGGTCTGGCGTTGTGTAGCTATTGCCCACTGGTTCAGGCGCCGGCGTTACGGCGAAGAGGAGTTTCTTCATGATTGTGCTCGAGCAGGTGCACTTTACCTTGGGTCATCGCACCTTGCTGCAGCCTCTGGACCTGCAACTTCCCCATGGTCAAGTGTGTGGTCTGATTGGTCACAATGGTTCTGGCAAGTCCACTCTGGTCAAGCTGCTTGCCCGGCAGCAGCCGGTCAGCGGGGGCCAAATATCCTTGGATGGTCGGGCTCTGGGCTCCTATTCCAGCCGTGAATTTGCCCAGCGGGTAGCCTATTTGCCCCAACAGCCTGCAACCACGGATCAGTTGACGGTGCGAGAGTTGGTGCGCTTCGGACGCCAACCCTGGCATGGTCTGTTGGGCCGTTTCGGCGACGTCGATCGTCGCGCCGTGGAGCGCGCCATGGCGCTGACCCAGGTTGATCATTATGCCAACCGGATGGTGGAGTCGCTCTCCGGTGGTGAACGCCAGCGGGTTTGGCTGGCGGCCCTGATTGCCCAGCAGACCCATTATCTATTGCTGGATGAGCCGACCTCGGCGCTGGATGTGGCCCATCAGGTCGAGGTATTGGCGCTGATCCGGCAATTAAGCCATGAGCTGGATCTGGGGGTCGTCGTGGTGCTTCACGACATCAATATGGCGGCTCGCTATTGCGATCAGCTGGTGGCGCTGCGGGAGGGAGCTTTGCTGCGTCAGGGGACGCCCCATGAATTGATGAACGCGACGACTCTGCAGGCCATCTACCAGCTACCGATGGAGGTATTACCCCACCCGGTGACCGGTGAGCCGGTGAGTGTGGTGTTGTGATGGGGCGTTTATCCCGATCCGCAATATCCAGCCTGCTGTGGTTGGGGCTGATGTGGACCGTACCGGTTTGGGCGGCACTACCCCGTGTGGTGGCTCTGGATTGGGCCTGCGCTGAAACCGCGCAAGCATTGGGTGTCACCCCGGTGGGTATGTCCCAGCTCGCCGATTACCGGATCTGGAGCGGTGAAATGCCGATGCCGGATTCTGTGGTGGATGTGGGTTTGCGGATGGAGTCCAACCTGGAGTTGATCCGAGCGTTGCGACCGGATTTTATCCTGATCTCGCCGATGCAGCAGGGCGCTGAGCCGTTACTCCGGCGTATCGCACCGGTCCATGTCGTGGCATTTAATTCGGAACTCCAGCCGGATAGTTATCTGCAAGCGCGCCAGGCTACTCGCGAGCTGGCTCGGCTGTTGGGACGCGAGGCACAAGGCGAGTCCTTGTTGCGGGAAACGGAGCAAGAACTGCAACAACTGCGTCAGGCTCTGGTCGGGGATGCCCGCACCATGCGACCGCTCTATCTGTTGCGTTTTGCCGATCGGCGTCATGGCTGGATGCTTGGAGCCAATAGTCTGTTTGGTGGTGGTCTGGCGGCGGCCGGTATCCCCCTGGCTTGGCAGCAGAGCACCAATCTGTGGGGATTCACGACCGCTCCCTTGACCGATCTGATGGCTGAGCCGGAAGCCATGATTATTTATATAGCGCCTCTGCCATTTCCAGATATGGATGCCTTGGCGGATAACCAGTTGTGGCAGCACCTGCCTGCCGTGCGTGAGGGCCGGGTTGTTGGCTTACCGCCGGTCTGGCTGGGGAATGGACTGCCCTCCCTCCGTTATTTTTCTCGCCTGCTGGTGACCCATTGGCCACAGCCCGGGCCGCTGGCTGCTGTTGCCACCGGCGCGGACAGGCGTATCGCAGGGGAGACTCACTGATGTCGCACCATCTGGATGCTCTGACCGAGCCGACACGGGCCTCGACCGCCACACAGGTCTCGGCCGGGCTTTCGCTCTCGGTCGATCAAAAAACAATCTCTGCAACCGGTGATACCCGGGCATTAGTGCTGGCGGTTCTGGCTCTGCTGCTGTTGCTAGCCCTCGCCCTTGGTCGGCTGACGAGCGAGGTTCCGTTTGCCCAGTGGCTGGAGATCCTGTCGCGCCCCAGTCAGCAGTTGGGTCTGGAGGCGCTGTTATGGCGCTTTACGCTGCTGCCCCAGTTGACCATAGCAGTGCTGGTCGGGGCGGCACTGGGTGCTGCAGGTGCCTTGTTGCAGCAGGGATTGCGCAACCCGCTCGCGGCTCCGGAAACCCTGGGGATCCAGGGGGGGGGGTTGCTGGCCTTGGCCTTGGTGGTGCTGTACCAACCGCTCTGGCTGACCCATGGTGCCGAGTGGGTGGCTTTTGCCGGGGGGTTACTGGCCGCAGGTCTGGTGCTGGCGCTGGCGGCACGTCGCCAGAATTCGCCGCTGGCATTGCTGCTGGCGGGAATGCTGGTCAGCCTGCTGAGTGGCTCCTTGCTCACGATACTGCTGCTCAACCATGACTTGGCACTGGTCAGCTTGCTGGCGATGAATGCCGGCTCATTGACGCAGGATGGGTGGCAACCGGTGCAACATCTCTGGCCCCGGCTGCTGATCGTGGGTGTGTTGATGGTGCTTATTGCCCGTCCGCTGCGGTTACTGGAGGTGGGGGATCAGGCGGTACGCAGCTTTGGGGTCTCGCCCGCATTTCTACGCTTGTTGACCATGCTCCTCGCGATTTACTTGAGCGCGACCGTGGTCAGCCAGGTGGGAGTGATTAGTTTTGTGGCGCTGGCAGCACCTCTGCTGGCGCGGATGGCCGGAGCGCAGCGTTTGCTGCCGCGTCTCATCTGCGCGGCTCTGTTGGGTAGTGCGCTGCTACTGGTCACAGATCTGCTGGTGGCCTGGCTCCCGGGGGGCGGTGAGTGGGCTACGGGTAGCCTAGTTGCCTTGCTGGGGGCGCCCTTGTTGTTCTGGTTGGTGTTGCGGGTTCGTCTGCCCGAGGCTCCAGCTACGGTAGTCAGTCTGGGGATACGACACCAGCATCCACACCGGCTGCTGTGGGGAATTGGAGTCCTGTGTCTGTGCGGGCTTGTCGTCGGATTGGGGTTGGCGCGAGATGCCGAGGGTTGGAGCTGGTTTGCCCACGGGGATTGGAACTTGATCGCGCAATGGCGACTGCCCCGGGTGCTGGCAGCCTTGGCGGCTGGTGGCATGCTGGCATTAGCCGGTGTGCTGATCCAGCGTCTGACCAGTAACCCGCTGGCCAGCCCCGAGGTGCTCGGCATCAGCAGCAGTTGCGGCTTGGGATTGATCCTGTTGGGGCTGTTTTATCCCCAGGCGAGTCGTCCGCTGCAACTGCTGGTGGCGAGTCTGAGTGCGCTAGCGCTGTTGGCCGTGTTACTGGTATGGAGCCGCCGCGCCCAGTTTGCCCCGCTGCGCCTGTTGCTGTGTGGCATGACAGTCACGGCGCTATTTGCCGCTAGCCAGAGCCTGGTGCTGGGCTCGGGTGATCCGCGTGGCTTGCAACTGTTGAGCTGGATGTCCGGTTCGACCTACTACGTGACCGCCGAACTGGGCTGGAGTTTGCTGGCCGTGATGACGCTGTTGCTGGCCTTGAGTTGGCCGTTGACGCGCTGGCTGGAGCTCTTGCCGCTGGGGCCTGTGGCCGCCAGCAGTTTTGGCGTCGATCCGGCGCGTAGCCGCTTGGTGATCCTATTGTTGGCCGCGGTGTTGAGCGCCGCTTCGACCCTGCTCGTCGGTCCCATCAGTTTTATTGGCCTGTTGGCGCCCCATCTGGCTCGGCGGCTGGGTTTTTGTCGGGCTAGGGAACAGCTGCTGGGTGCCGTGGGCTGCGGCATGCTGGTGATGCTGGTTGCCGATTGGGCGGGCCGACAATGGCTATTTCCGGACCAGATCCCGGCGGGCCTGATGGCGTCGTTGCTGGGTGGCGGTTATTTCATGCTCAGCTTATGGCGACGGGGATGACGGCGATGAGTCGTACGGATATCGCCGACACCGCCGACCGGATAAGAATCGAGGAGCAGATGATGAATGGCTTTGCCATGACCCGTTTAGGGAGTGAGGGGGCAATTGAGGGAAAAATCCTAGCCCCGCACGCCAGAATCTCCACAGCCGATGCGGTCGCGCCGGGAGTTGGCCGCGCCGAACCGACGCGGCAAGCGGGTGGCATGCCCCCGTTATGGCGTGCCCAACTGGTATGCGGAGTGCTGGTGGTATTACTGCATCTGCTGGTGGCGGTGGCTATTTTGCACTCCAGTTCCGAGCCTTTGACGCGCCCTAAAACCGAGGTGGTGGCTGTGCGCTGGATGGCGGCACCGACACCTCAGCCGGCAGTCCCTGTGCCATCTGTGAGTCCGCCACCCGAGGTAGTGCCGCCGCCGAAAGAGGTTCCAGTCGTCAAACCGAAACCGGTGGCCAAGCCCAAGCCGGTGATCAAACCCAAGCCCAGAGCTGTGACTCGTCCGCAAACCGTGCGTCCGGTTCCGGCCGTGGTCGAGCCAACGCCTGCGCCGCCCGTGGTGGCGAAAGCCAAACCCAGCCCCGCCGCTCCGCCTCCCATTCAGGAGGCCCAGTATCAGTCGGCATCCCTGCGCAATCCGGCGCCCAGCTATCCGCCGCTCTCCCAGCGATTCGGGGAGGAGGGGAAGGTGCTGCTGCGAGTGCTGGTTTCGCCTGCCGGGGAGGCGTTAGCCGTCGAATTGCTCACGAGCAGCGGTTATCCGCGACTGGATGCCGCTGCTCGAAAAATGGTCGCAAAATGGCGATTTATTCCCGCCAAGCAAGGTCAGGAAACCCTTCAGACCTGGTTACGAGTTCCTGTCGTTTTTCAATTAAGGAGATAAGTCATGAATGAAGCAATGGATCCGGGTGCCATGGGCATCGCTCATCTGTTGAGTCAAAGTAGCGGTATTGGCTTAGTGCCGCTGGTGCTACTGGTGTTGATGTCAGTGGGTACCTGTTACTACCTGTTATTCAAAAGCTGGGTGGGTTGGCAAGAAAAACGGCTCGGCCGACTGTTCTTGCAGCGCTTTTGGCAAAGCCGCCATCTCCAGGACGTGGAACAGCAACTGCTACAACATCAACCGCAGGAGGCTTATGGGCGCCTGGCTGCCGCCGCTCTGGCGGCCAAAGCCCAGCTGAG
Source organism: Pseudaeromonas pectinilytica (assembly GCF_054780855.1). Classification (NCBI taxonomy): domain Bacteria; kingdom Pseudomonadati; phylum Pseudomonadota; class Gammaproteobacteria; order Aeromonadales; family Aeromonadaceae; genus Pseudaeromonas; species Pseudaeromonas pectinilytica. The sequence goes on along the minus strand of NZ_BAAGVN010000026.1, from coordinate 103,647 downwards.
TCGCCGGGATGGCCAAGCGGGTCTGCTGATTTTAGGGCCTGCGGATGAGTTCCTGTTGCGCGCGTTGCGCCAGGCGATCAGCCGTGAACGTCTGCGCCTGGAGGCCGGGCTAACGTTTCTGGCCTCTGTTGGCTCGGCGGCACCCTTTGTCGGCCTGTTCGGTACCGTCTGGGGTATCTACCATGCGCTGCTGGCGATTGGTGCAGCCGGGCAGAGCAGTCTGGACAAGGTGGCAGGCCCTGTCGGTGAGGCCCTGATCATGACGGGGTTTGGCTTGGCGGTGGCATTGCCCGCGGTGCTGATTTACAACCTGTTTGTCCGCTTGAACCGTATGAAGCTGGCGTCTCTGGATGGTTTTGCCCACGACCTGTTTGCCTTGTTGACTACCGGCTCCGGTGTGCTGAATGTTGAACCGTCTGGAGCACATCCGAAGACCAGAGCAACACACGTTCCTGAAGCCGAATTGGGGGTGGTCTGATGGCATTTGGTCGTTTATCCGATGAGGGGGATGATCAGCCACTGTCGGATATCAATATGATCCCCATGATTGATGTCATGCTGGTGCTGCTGATCGTGTTCATGATTACCGCACCTTTATTGACCGATGCGGTCAAACTGGATCTCCCCGAGGCCAGCAGTCAGCAGAATCAGCCCGATCCAGCCGATATAACCCTCGCCATCACGACGGATGGCACCTTGCATTGGAATGGCAAGGTTCAGAGCGAAACCGAACTGGAAGCCTTGATGACCCAGAGTGCAGCCCGACAGCCCTTGCCCGAGTTGCAGTTGAAGGTGGATCAACAGGTGGATTATGGACAGGTCGCCAAGGTGATGGCCATGGCCTCCCGCCATGGCCTGCATAAGCTGGCCTTCGTCAGCACCCCCGAGAGCGAATAACCAGACGTCACTGTTCGGTGCGGGAAACCGGACTGTCCATGACAGTCCGGTTTCCCGGCTCCGGGTCAACCCCCAGACTCCACCCTGCTTCCGATTGCATTGCGCCGGACTCTGGCGTTTAATCCACCGCGGATCACATTTTTCATCTCTGTTCGGGTTCCAGGTATTTTATGGCCAACGCTCATTCCCAGCCCGGGTCGCTGTTTCAGCTGACCTGGCCGCTGTTCATCGATATTGCCTTTCACTTTCTGACCGGAGCCCTGAATACTTTCATGGTCGGCCAGGTTTCTTATCAATCGGTGGCGGCACTGGCGGTCGGCAACCAGATCCTGGATCTGTGTATCACGCTGTTCAACTTCATCGGTATCGGCTCCAGCGTGGTGATCGCCCAATATCTGGGGGCTGGTGACAAGGCCATGACCCGGCGGGTGGTGCATACCGCTATCGGCTTTAATCTGCTGGTCGGTCTGATTTGCTCCCTGACGGTAATCTTCGGTGCCGATGGTTTGCTCCATCTGATGAATATGCCTGACAACCTGATGAAGGATGGGCATATCTATCTGACGGTGATTGGTTTGTGTCTGTTACCCGAGGCCGCGGCCTTGTGTATGGCCGCCGCGCTGCGTGCCCATGGGCATACCCGGGAGGCTATGTATGTGACGTTGGTGGCCAACCTGATCACCTTTGTCGGCAACGCCCTGCTGCTGTTTGGCTATTTCGGTTTGCCGAAAATGGGGGTGGCTGGTGTCGCCTGGAGTACCGTGGTCGGGCGTTTGGTAGCTCTGGCGTTGCTGGTGTACCTGCTACAGAAGAGGACTGGGATCCGCCTGGTGTTTCGTCAACTGTTCCAGTGGCCGCGTGAGGTGCTGGGCAAGATCATGCATATCGGGCTACCCGCCGCCGGGGAGAATCTCTCCTGGATGCTGCAGTTCATGGTGGTGACTTCTTTCGTAGCCCTGATGGGGGACAAGGCGCTGGCGACCCAATCCTTCTTCTTCCAGATCTGCTTGTTTATCTTGCTGTTTGGCCTATCGATTGGCTTGGGTACCGAGATCCTGATTGGGCATATGGTCGGTGCGGGCAAGTTCGAGCTGGCTTATCGCCAACTGCTGCGGAGCCTGAAACTGGGGTTACTGGTGACCGCGATTGTGGTGGTGCCGATGGCTTTCGGCGGAGGTCATTATCTGATGAGTCTGTTTACTGAGGATGCCGATATCGTCGCCATGGCGACTCAGCTGTTCTTTATCAGCCTGATCCTGGAGCCGGGGCGCACCTTCAATATCGTGGTCATCAACTCGCTACGGGCAACAGGCGATGCACGTTTTCCGCTGATGATGGCGCTGGTCTCTATGTGGGGGATCGCGATCCCGCTGGCCTGGTTCCTGGGTTTACATCTGGGTTGGGGGCTGGTCGGGATTTGGTTGGCTTTCGCCGCAGACGAGTGGACGCGGGGTCTGGCGATGTACTGGCGTTGGCGCAGCCGCCGTTGGGAAAAGAAGGTTCTGGTTCAGGTTGCAGCCTGAAGCAGGAGATTCAAATGCGATGCCAATCTTTTTGGACATAAGAGCGGCTCAGCCAAGCTGAATACGGTCTTAACATGCGGCTAATTTACGAGCGTTTTCTTTGCCCTCTGGGAGTGGATTCCCTAGAATTAAGAGGCGGGGTTAGTCCCGCCTGATGATGTTTAGGGTATGACGAGGTTCAGCATGCAAATCAATGGTAGTTCGTCCTTCAGCTATAGACCGACCCAACTGCCGACTCAGTTGCCGGTGCAGCCCGGTTTGTCCCCTGAAGAGAAGAATAACAAACAGGATGCGGTGCAGGATGCCCAGGCGACTCGCCAGGCGGCGGTAGAAGATCAGAAGACCGCCCAGCGCACAGCTGTGGTCAACTATTCTGCGGCGCAGAGCAAGCAGGACAATGTTGATCTCTACATCAGCATGAGTACCGGCAGCGATGTAAATAGCAATGCCGGGGTGAGCGTCAGCGATCTGCGCGAGGTTCAGCAGCGCCAGCAACTGGCCCAAACCACCCAGACACTGGACACTCTCGAAAAGAGCAAGACCAACCCGCTGCAGCAGCGTATCGATGGTATGGTCGGTGTTTCTAATCAGCAGGGTTCTCTCTTTTCAGCTCAAGTCTAATGCGGATCGCCTTCTGTTCGGCACCCACACTCGGGTGCCGTTATTTTTTCTGCTCCAGCCACCCTGCCAACATTTGATACTCATCCCCCTCCGGCAGTGCGTGCAACGCCTGCTCCGTTTGTACTTCGGCCAGTGGCGGTTGCTGGGGTGATGACTGTCGCCACTGATAGTAGTCGTGCGCCAGGATCAATGTGCGTGCCGCGGCGGATAGGGTTGGTGTTGGAGTGAGCGGCAAGAGTTCGGCAAAACTGGCATCCAGCTGCCATTTGTCGAGCATGGCATGCCCGAGGGGTAAGCGTAATTGCTGGCACCAGGCGAGCAGGATGGGGTTTTCCGGCAGATGCATGCCCTGAGCGACCAATTGATCTAATTCGGCCAGCAACGGCAGACAACCTATATCCAGCAACACGGCAGCCAGCACTATGAAGTCAGCCGCTTGCGAAGACGCTTCTGCCTGCTGGATATCATGGAGCGTGAGCGCGAGGCGGCTAAGATGCACCGATTTCTGTTGGATCTCGCGGCACAGCAGTCGGATCTGGGGGGAGTGGAAACTGAAAAGCTGCTGAATGGCCAATGCCAGCGCTACATTGACGGTGCCTTGCAGGCCGATGCGCGCGATGGCAATCGGCAGCGTGGTGATCGGCTGGCTGGGATGGCTATAGCGCAAGGTCTGCGCCAGGCGTATCAATTGGCTGGCCATCGCCGGATCGCCGCTGACGGCATCGGCAATCTGTTTCAGGCTGGAGCGGGGATCCTGAGCTAGATAACGCACTTGCAGTGCCGCCTCCGGCAGACTGGGCAACACCAGGGTATCTTGCTCCAGCTGCTGTTGCAGACGGGCACCGACGGCGGCGAGGATAGGGTCCAGGCTCACGACAAACTCCTCCTCAACAATATAAGGTCACCATTAGGGGGTCACACGGTACTGCTTGGCAAGCCGCCATTGACAAAATTGTCGCCATCGACAAACTCAGCGCATCATCAAGGCCGCACAACGACTGTCTTGTTTTCATACATCCGTTTTCTGTAACAACAGAAGCTTACGGCTGTTCCGAATCATATCCCCAGGCCGTCAACTCAGTAGCCAGAGTCTCGAGCAAGCGTTGTTGCAATTCAGGCTCTACTTCCTGACGTCCACTGCCAATTACACCCTTGCGAAAGAAGGGTGCCGCACTCTTGCGTAGCCGCTCCTTGAACCCACTGTGGCTTTCTTGTTGCTGCAAGGCCTGGAAGCTGCTGTATTCCAGCGCCGTGGCGAGCTCCTGCTGACTGAAACTCAGACCAATGGCGCGCAACAGACGGCCGAACTCCTGCTGCGGATTGCGGCGCAAATCTTCATAGCGCGCCCGGTAGACCGGAAAGGGCAACTCCGGATCTTGCCAACTGGCCGTGTGTTCTCTCCAGCTACCGTGCTGCTCCGGTAATCGTCGCTTGTCGCGGATCAGGAGTTTGCAGCTTCTTTGCTCGGGTGCCAGCATGCTCTCCAGCGCCTCGGCATGACTCAAACCAAAGTGCTTGGCATACGAGGGCAACACATCCAGCGGATGACGGACAATATGAATGGCCGCCGCAACGCAATCGCCCGGGAAAATCCACTCTCCTTGCGGGTTCCGCCGCGCCATGTCGTGGGTTTTCAGATACACCGGCTGCTGACGTTGCTGCAAGGCCTCGCGATAGACTTCGGGGATAAAGGTGTCGACTTGAGCCAAATTCAGATCGCTGGCATCCCAGGGGGCGAGTTGGTCAAACAACTCCCTCCGGTCGCAGGCAAAGCCGCCGACCCGGATATCGTTGATGGAGATCGGAGCTTCCGCCGGATAGAGCAGGTTGGAGAGCAGGATGCGCAACCAGGTGTTCCCGGATTTCGGATAGCTGGCCAGCAAAATCATGGAAGCACTCATATCCAGCGCTCCGCAATAAAGGCCGCCACTTGCTGCGGTGTGAGCTCCGGGCTCAGTGTGAGTCGTTCCAGGGTGACGTTTTGAGCTAGTTGGGCACTGATCTGAAAATGGCTCAGGCTCGCCTCCAACGCTGCAATCAGCGGTGGTCGGAAGGTATGCAGTTTGAGCAAACCGATGGCGGCGCTGCCGTTGACGGTCTGCCAACCGGTCTCCAGTTCGGTCAGTCCCTCTTTGCGTGGTCGCACCAGCTCTATGATGGCTCGCACCGGACGGGGTGTGGTATCCGCTTCCGGTTGCCACAGCAGTTTTTTCTTCATGCCCTGACTGAACGCCAGTTGCTCGGTATTGAGCTCCAGCAGATCACAAGCTTCAGGCCACAAGCGGATCTGGCTCACACCTGGCCACACATGGATGCGGCCCTCTTGCAGGCTCAAACGGCTGATATCATCGTTCATCAAACGCCAACCTTGCTGGCATAAGGCGGCAGCCGTGGTCGATTTGCCGGTTCCGGAGTGCGCACATAACAAGATGGCGTCGTTGTTGTCGGGGGAGACCAGAGTTGCGGCATGCAGGGGCAGCTCCCCCCGTTGCAAGCTGATGGCAGCCAGCGGAGTCGACAGCAAAAAGTGCTGCAGATTGAGCGCAGACGCCTCGTTGGACAAGGGATAAACCTCAACCTGACGGCCATCCCGGACCGTGTATTCGGCCAGCCCTGGTATGCGGATCCACATCAGATCCCGGCGAGCTTTCCAGTGTGGGCGGTCCAGACGCCAGGGGCCGAGCAATTCGGGCGCCTGATCGGTCAGGATCACTTCGCAGGCTTCGAGGGGAAGGGTGAGCATTGTGTCTCCTTAATAATCCAGTTCGGCATCCCAGCGTTGCTGGCTTTGCTCGATAAACAGGGCGATGTCGAGGATCCGGTGCAGACTGCTGCTCTGGAGGCGAGGAACCGATCGACCAGTGGTGTCCGCCACCAACGCATCGATAGTGTGCAGATCAAATAGCTCGGCGACCGCAGGGATGTTGCGTAACCTAGCCCAGATCTGCCGATAGTGTTCCCCATCCCGTTGGATCCAGAATCCTTCGTCGGGTGCTTGCTCGCCTCGCTGGGTGCGCCAGCGGATGCTGTCGGGTACCCGTCCCTCACCGGCCAATCGGGCCAGCAGACGTGGATAACCCATTCCGATATAGGCTTCTGGCGGATAACGCAGCAGCAGCTCGATCAGAGCGCGATCGGCAAAGGGATCGACGGTAAGCAGATCAAACTGCCACAGGGGATTAGGACCATACACAGGACGAGGTTTGGTCAGAAATTGGACCCGACTGCTCCATTTCCGGGAGGATTGGGTTGGAAAGTGAAAATCCACCTCCTGCCGCCAGCGCGAATTCAACCATTCGGGATTGATGCCATCCGGGATCTGGGTCCGTGGTTGTCGGGAATGCAATTGGCGCAGCGGTGCCGCCACTCCGCACAGCTCGGCTAGTTGCCCCAACCATTGGCGTGGTGTCAGTGGTTTGGCGCGAAGATGTTGCCAAGCCCATCCCAGCAGACCGCGGGGTAGCAAACGCGCCAAACCGCCAGTTCCTGCATAGCTTAAGGAGGCATTACCTTTGCCACCGGTCAGCAGGAGTGCGCAGCCTTGATCTTGGGCGCGACTATATATCTGCTCCAGCCAGTTGTAGTTGGCACAGTTACGCAGCGGATTCCAGCTGCCCTGCTGTTGCTGGCTCAGTTTCCCCAGCAGGCTGGTGTTATCGGCCTGTACGGCATGGTGGCGAATATTCGGATACCGTTTGGCCAACTCCTGAGTCAGGGACCACTCGTCCAGATCCCAATTAGCACGCTGAATATGCTGGTAATCGCCTGGTTGGGGTACCGAGGTGTAACTGTCGAGAGTTTGTCCTCGCTGCGCCAGGATCTCGGCGGCATAGGCCGTGGCCAGAGACGAATCTAATCCGCCGGAGAGGGTGCTGGCTATGGGTTGTCTACCGCGCAGCAGATGTTGCATCGCCTGGGCAAACAGCGCCTGAGCCTCGTCGGCGTAGGCTTGGGGATTGCGGTAATAGAGGTTGTGCTGCAGTGATGGGTGCCACCAGCGCTCAAGACGGGGCTCGGCTCCGGCTTGCAATATGACCCTATGCCCGCCCGGCACATGTTGCAATGCAGACCAGGGGTCGCCCTCAGGCATATGGGCTGTCACCAGCTCGGCGAGTGTGCGCGGATTGAGCTGTTTTGGTACTTGCGGATGCAACAGCAGGGCCTGGCGCAGTGGGCTGGCCAGCAACACCTCGGCGTTTTGATAGTAAAACAGCGGTTGGCTGCCGAGATGATCCACCACCAGATGCAGTGTCCGGTCGCGGCGATGCCAGGCCGCGAAGGAGAAATCCCCATAGATCGAGGGCAGTCCTTCCGCGCCGAAACGGGCCCAATAGTGGCCGATCAGCTCGGCATCGGGTATTTCGCCAGTGACTATTCCCAGTTGCTGCACCAATTTTTCAGGCTGATCCAGCCGCGCCCAGGCGGCTATCAGCCACTCATCCGATTCATAAATCCGGGCTTGTCGCGGATCGTCCCATTCGCTGTGCTGTACTGCGGCAAACAACGCCGTGTTTTCCGCTTCGTCCAGTCGTTGCTGCAGCGGACCGCGTTTTGCAAACAGCAAAGTCAGCTGCTGGCGCAGGGCGGGTTCAAGAGTCGAGCGGATATGATGCAAGAAGGCAAACATTGTTAACAGAATGTGGGCTCGTTAGTATGAGCCGGCATCATAGCGGAAGGGGGTGAATCTGCGCCAGCTATGGGCATGCTCTCTTGCCTGGCATGAGGGAATAGTGGGATGTCTATCCCGTCATGGTTTGTCACAGGAGACATAGATGAAGTTGCAACGTAATCCGGCCGTGCCGAGCACCGAGTTGAATGGTGAGCAGGTGTTTATGGATTTGGAGACCGGCAAGTACTACAGCCTGAAGGATAGCGGACTGGCCATCTGGCAATTACTGGAAGCGCCTCAGGAGGAGGACTCCCTGTATGGTCAATTGGCGGCGGAGTACGGGATTGCCGAAGCACAATGCCGACAGGATTCCGCGCCCTTTATCGAACGCTTGCTGGCGGTGGGTTTATTGATTCGGCAGGCGGATTGATGCCCCAGCGATTGCGCGAATGGTTCATCGATTGTGGCTGGGGGATCCGCCAGCTGCAGTTGGCGGGTTCCCGCTGGTTATGGGGCTGGCTGGGCTTACTGTTCCTATCGGCGGCGGCACCTTTTGCGGTGCTGGCGTTGCTGCATCGGCTATTGCAACAACTTCAGCAGGGCCAACAGGATGGCTTGCTGCCGCTGATGGCCGTGCTGGCGCTCTCTTTCGTGCTGTTACCGCTGTTGAATCAAAGCAAACAGTGGCTCCATGGTCGCTTGGCCGAGCAATTCCAGATCCGGATGCAGGATCAGTTGCATCAGGTGGTCACGGCTCTGCCTTTCGAATTACTGGATCGGCGTGCTACCTATGATCGCATCCATAGGGTGCGGGCTGATTTGCTGAGTCAGCCGCTGCTGCTGGTGGAGCATCTGGGGCAACTGGTTCATGGCGGACTATTTTTGACACTGATTGCCGGTGGCATCTTCTATTACCGTCCCGATATTCTGCTTGGCTTGGGATTGGCAGCATGTTTGGCATTGGTAGTCGGGCTGTGGCATGCGTTGCGACGGGTCGAGCATCACCAGCGTTTTAGCCAGCTGCAGCGTCAAGCCAATTACTTGAGTTATGTACTGACCGACCGTTTGCATGCCGCCGATTTGCGTTTGTTCGGTCTGGGGGAATATTTCCGGCAGCGATTCTTGAAGGCCCAGCAGGCTCAGCAGCAGATGCAGCGGCGGCTGGACAATCAGGGCTGGTGGGTCAATTTACTCGGCGCCTTGTTGCTGGGTTGTGGCCTGCTATGGACCGCTGGCCGTCTCTATCAGAGCTGGAAGTCTGGGCAAACCTCGGTTGCGGATCTGGTGATTTGGGTCCAAACCCTGTGGTTGGCGATCCGCATGCTGGGCCAGTTAGTGGATAGCGCCATCCGGGTGGCACGTGCCGGCCTGTTTCTCCATGAGGTGCGAGATTTCCTGCTGCGGCCGCCGAGCTATCCAGTTTCTTCTCGCCCACAATCGGCACTCTGTCCGGATGTCGATGCGGCAATCTGTTTTGATCGGGTGAGCTTTCGTTATGAGGGGGCCTCCCAGGCTTCGCTACAGGAGTTCTCCTGGTCGGTTCCACGCGGCGAGATTTGTGCGCTGGTGGGTGGCAATGGTGCTGGAAAATCCACAGTGCTCAAACTGTTGGCGGGCCTCTATCACCCGGATAGTGGTGCCATCTGGTTGCAGGGGCAGCGATTGGATCAGTTCACGGCCGAAGAGCGTCAGCAGCGGATTGGCTTGATGTTACAGGAGCCGAGCCGTTTCCAGGGCACAGTGCAGGATAACCTGCTGCTGGATCGTGAATTGGAGCTGGATGCCTGTCAGCCTGCACTGCAAGCCGCGGGTGTGGAGAGCCTGATACACGATTTGTCCGCAGGACTGCACACCAGGCTAGGACGATTGTTTGGCGGTGTCGATCTCAGTGGTGGTGAGTGGCAGCGGTTGTGTCTGGCTCGGGTGCTACTGGGGGAGTGCGAGATTATTTTGCTGGATGAACCGACCAGTGCTCTGGATGGCTGGTCGGAAATGGATTGGTTTGCCCGGTTGCGCCAGTGGGCTCAGGGACGCACCATACTGCTCGTGACCCACAGATTCAGTGCAGCACGACAGGCGGATCGGATCCTGGTGCTGGAAGAAGGTCAGATCGTCGAACAGGGCAGCCATGCCAGCCTGGTGGCTCAAGGCGGCCGCTATGCCGCGGCCTGGTCAGAGCCCAAAGAGGATGCTGCGAGTTACGAAGCGTTGGGTTAACAATCACCACCTAGGGCGACGAATGACTGGCGTGCTGACTAATCAGGGCGTAGGTGTGCACGGGGCCACCGTGTACCACCTCGCCTGCCACCAGGATCCAGGCGTGGGCAGTAAAGGCTTGCTGCTCACCGCGTTTCACGCCGATACAGAGCTGATAGGGGATACCTTGGGCGGCCAACTGCTGGCTCATCACCAAGGATTGCTCGAGGCACTTGGCGCGCCAGGGCACCCAGCCAGCCAGTCGTTGTAGTCGCCGGCTCAGCTGGCGTATCTCGCGCAGCTCAAGGCTCTGAGATAGCGGATATCCCCGTGGTAATTGCCCGAAGAGCTGCTGAATCGGCAGGCCCCGTACCTGCCAGCGTGCCCGGGCGAGAGCCAGCAGCAACTGCCAGGCTTCTCGACGCCTTAGCGGCGAGAGTCTGCGATAGGTGCGGAATGCGCTGAGCAAAGATTTCATCCGTGACGCACCGCCTTTAAATCCGTCCGGGCTATCCACCAGCGGCGAGCCAGTAAGGGCAAGCGCAGCAGCGGGTAGCACCAGTGCCGGTGGGCAGGCAACTGCAACTGCTCGATGTCGCACGGGGCGTACATCAGCCGATCCCGTAGATTGAGCCAGCGCTCCCGTGGCTGGTAACGGGCGTTAAGCTGCCACTGGTAATAGTGCATCCGCCACCGGTCGGAGAGCAGACTTTTACCCTTGAGCTCCGGATAGTCGTGGGCCAGCAGATAGCGACGGGCCTCCAAGGCCATCAGACGGGCTCCGGAGCTTTCTTGTTGTCGAATGGTCTGCATGGCTGCTGTCATCTGTTCCGGCCACAACCACTGGATCAAAGTTACTGCCTGCACCAGCGCATTTTGCAGGCCTAAAATTTCAGCCAATGGCTGGCAACTCTGCCACAGGTTGGGTTGGCGCTCGCTGATGGCCAGAATGTCGCCGAGCCATTTCAAGCGGAACCAGTGATGACGGCTACCGTGATGGATAAGATAGAGAAATTCCGCCTCATCGACCCGGTTCACGGCAAATTGCTCCGGCCACAGCGGCTCGCGGCTGGGCGCCTGTACCGGCTCGAAACGCCAGTGCAGCTCCACCAGTACCTGATGCTGGGGGTGCAACAGGGTCAGATGCCAGTAATGGCGGGCGATCAGACGGCGATTTTCGGTCTGTAAGGGTGGAGTATCTTGCAGCACAAAGCCTTGGTGTTGCAGCAACCCGCAGGCTTGCCAGAGCTGGTCCACAGGGACCAGCAGATCCAGATCCTTGCTATGACGTACGGTGGCATCGCCGTAGAGTCGCTGACTCAAACCTGGCCCCTTCAACACGCGCAAAGCGAGCCTGGCCTGGGCAAAGGCCTGTTCCAGTCGTTGCTGCATGGCGGCCAGTTTCAGCAGGCTCAGCTTCTGTTGCCGGGCTCGTTGTTGCAAGGCTTGCCAATGTGGCCCCAAAAAATGTGCGCCCCAGCGCTCGCCCAAGGTTTCTGCCGCCAATCCCCAGAGCCGGTGATCCTGCAGATAACGCCAGTTGGCATCCAAGTTCTGGGGTTCGCTAGCGAGTTCGGCCAGTTGCCGGTCGCGCGCCCCGGTCTCCAGCGGACGCCAGGCACAGAGGCGCGCCAGTTGCAGGGGGAAGGGCAGTGCTGGGTTTTGGTCAGACATAGGGCAGGGCTCGAGAGAACATCAGCGGCAGATGATAATCAATTGTTACAAATTTGACGATGCCCTCTGGTGCCGAAACGCGATGAGCTGATAACCTGTAGCCAATTTCGATCCGGCGTTGAAAGACTTTATATATACCCAAGGAGAGATTCATGCAGAATCAAAAGGACATTCAAAACGTAAAAACATGGCAGGCACCAGAGCTAATCGAGCTGGGTGATGTCGCAAGTGACACTCAGAACGGCATTGGTCCTAGCTTCGATGGAGTTACCTCTGCATCATGAATGCACTGTAATGTGCTTTAAACAAGAACGCCTCCATTGGGAGGCGTTCTTGTTTGGGGGCTTACTTTGTTAGGTAGAACCTGCGATACCACCCCACAAATTTCTCCAGCCCAACCTTCAAATCAGTTCGTGGTTTGAAGCCGATTGCGGCTTCCAGGGCCGAGGTATCGGCGCTGGTTTCCAGCACATCTCCCGGCTGCATCGGTAGCAAATTCATCTGTGCCGTGACTCCCAGCGCCTGTTCCAGCTGGTGGATAAATTCGGTCAACTGCACCGGTTGGCTATTGCCGATGTTGTAGACCCGGTAGGGGGCGCTGCTCTCGGCCGGGGTGCCGGTTTCTACCGTCCAAGCAGGATTGCGCGTCGGGATCACCTCGGTCAGACGCACCACCGCCTCGGCGATATCGTCGATATAGGTGAAGTCACGGCGCATATCGCCCTGGTTGTAGACGTCGATGGGTTTGCCATCGAGGATCGCCTGGGTGAACTTGAACAGCGCCATATCCGGGCGGCCCCAGGGGCCGTAGACGGTGAAAAAGCGCAGCCCTGTGGTCGGCAGATCATACAGATGGGCGTAACTGTGGCTCATCAGCTCGTTGGCTTTCTTGGTGGCCGCATACAGCGAGACCGGATGATCGACGCTATCGCTGGTGGAGAACGGCGTCTTGCGGTTCAGGCCATACACAGAGCTCGATGAGGCGTAGAGCAGATGACCGACGCCATTCTGGCGGCAGCCTTCGAGCACGTTGAGATGCCCCACCAGATTGGCATCGGCATAGGCGTGCGGGTTGTCGATGGAGTAACGCACCCCGGCCTGAGCCCCCAGATGGATGACCCGCTCGAACCGCTCGCGGGCAAACAGCTCGGCCATTGCCGCCCGATCTGCCAACTCCAGCTTGAGAAAGCGGAAGTTGGGTTGGGTCTCGATGCGGGCCAGCCGTGCTCGCTTGAGGTTGACGTCGTAATAGTCATTCAGATTGTCGATGCCGACCACGTCGTGACCCTGGGCCAGCAGGCGTTCGGCAACATGGAAGCCGATAAATCCGGCGGCGCCGGTGATCAATATCTTCATCATGGGTCTCGCTTATTGGTAGCCGTGCTGGGGCACATAACGGTAAGAGCTGAGTTCGGCGGTCGCTTGCTGGCAGACCGGACGCAGAGCGTCGATGCGATACAGAGTCCAGACTTCGCCGTGACGCAACCCCAACGCTTGGCCCTTGGCCGGGTCGAAACAGGGATCCAGCATACTGGCCGGGGCCAGTAACCAGCGGTTCGGCGCACCTTGTATCCAGTGGGCACTGGCCTGGATCTGGGCCTTGTTCTCAGCCTGATAGGACCAGTGCTGGATGGGGCGATCGGCAAACAGCAGGAACTGCTCGCGGAACTTGACGATCAACAGCTCATCCTGGGCCGGAACCTGGGTGCTGACCTCGCTCATGATGCCGCGTGGGGTACGCACATCGTTCATCAGTGGGTAGGCCCACAGGCTGTAATGCAGCCAGACCACGCTCAGAGTGCCGAGTACTGCACTGAGCGGCGCCCGGTGCAACAGAGTATTCACCAGCAGGCTGCACAGCCCGACCGACAACGCCAGCAACCAGGGATTACTGCCCAGCTCGGCAGTTTTGGCCGCTAGTTTAGGGCTGATCAGCAGGGCGATGGCGACGATGAGGAACAAGCCACTGACCAACCAACCCAGGCCCTGCAACAAACGACGGGGCCAGCGACGCTCCAGCAGCAAAGGCAGCCAGGGTGCGGCCAGCAGTGCCAGAGCTGGAGTCCCCGGCGTGATGTAGACCCCGCGTTTGCCGGGTGAAAAGGAGAAGAAGCAGAGCATCAGCACCAGATAGCCAACCAGCAGGATCACCGCCTTATTACCCTGACGGAACGCCTCCCGGCATTGCCAGATAATCCAGGGCAGCAACAGCGAGAGCGGCAGCCAGAAGGCTGGCACTACCTCGGTCAGGTAGTACCAGAAAGGTTTGACGTGGTGCCAGGCATTGGCATAGCGGGTCACCGTTTGCCGGAACAAAATGTTATTGCGGTAGGCCTCGAAGCTGGCGTCATGGCTGGCGGCGACGGTCAGCACCATGGGGACCAACCACAGGGCGATGGCCAGCCCCATAAACAGTGGACCGACCAGAGCTTTGAGCCAGGCGCTCCGTGGTGCGGAGCAAATGCTGTGGCGATGGGTCCAGAGTGCCGGGATCAGCACCAGCGCCGCCAGAATGCCTACGCCTTTGGTGATGATGCCTAAACCGGCGGCAAACCAGCCCAGGTAGTACCAGCGCCACTCCCCCCCGCATAGCAAAAAACGCAGGAAACCATACAGCCCCAGGGTAATGCAGAAGGTGACTAGCGCATCGATCTGGGCCAGCTTGGCCTGTACCGTGAACTGGACCGTAAACAGCAGTAGCAGTCCGGCGCGAAACGCGGTGCGCGGATCCCAGACCCGACGGGCGATATCGAACACCAGAGCCAGAGAGCCTAGGCCCGCCAGTAGACTGGGTAGCAGAAAGGCTACGCGCATCGAACCGGTCAGCTGATAAAAGAGGGCTATGGCCCACATGAACATCGGCGGTTTATCGGGGTAGATTTCACCACCGCGGAACGGAAACAACCATTGCCCGGACTCCACCATCTGTTTGGCAACCAGAGCAAAACGGGGCTCATCGGCGGGCCAGGGGTCACGCAGTCCCAGACCGGCACCGAGAATGATGAGGCCGAGTAACAAGAGTAACCAGAAGGCTTGGCGTTCGGAGTTGGGCCCGTGCAGGGTGTGCTGATCGGTCAACATAGCGGATCCTTGAGAAGCCAGCGGTGACAGAGGATGCCGGATGGTGATCCGGCAAGCAGGTGTTAGTGCCCCGCCAGATCCCGGTGCCAACCACGGTGTTTGATATCCAGATAGAGACTATAGAGCGCGGTAAAAGCCGGAAACAGGTTCTGCAGCACACCGACTGAATCCTGTTTGGCGGAAAACAGGAAATAGCTCAGCGTCATCAGGCTACCGACCACGCTCATGTACCAGAACAGGCGCGGGATCACCGGTTTGCCGGCGCGCTTGGAGGCGACAAATTGCACCAGCCAGCGGCCGCCAAACATCAGGGCACCAGTATAACCGATGAGTTTCCAGCCGGTGATGTGGATCCCGGTCCAGAACAACCAGGTGATGGGCATATCCAGCCAGTTCATGCTTGGTAGTCCCGAATTTGTACTACTTTGGCGCGGCGCTTCAGCCACCAGACACCGAGCACATCCACCAGACCGACCCATAACCGGTTCCAGACGCCATAGTTGGAGGTGCCGGCCATCCGCGGCCTGTGGTTGACCGGATGTACCCGCATGATGCCGCCTTGGGCCTGGATTAGGGTGGGAATATAGCGATGCATATGGTTGAACGACGGCAGACGCAGGTAGCGCTCGCGTAGTACAGCTTTCAGGCCACAGCCGGTATCCGGTATGCCATCGCGGAGCATGCAGTCGCGGAAGCCGTTGGCCACCTTGGAGGAGAGGCGTTTGACCCAGTCATCCCGGCGGTTCACGCGATGACCGATCACCCCCCAAACCCGGCTGTCCTGCGCCCGGGCCGCCTGCACGGCATCCAGCATGCCGGGAATATCCGCCGGATCGTTCTGGCCATCGGCATCCAGGACCACCAGCCATTCCCCTCGAGCCACCCAGGCACCGCTGATGATGGCCAGGCTCTGACCCACACTCTGTTGGTGACGGATCAGCTTCAGGCGGTCAAATCCGCTCGCGCGCAGGGCCTGCAGTTCATCCCAGGTGGTATCGGTGCTGCCATCATCGATATAGATGAGTTCATAGCTGTAACGATCGTCCATCGCCGCCTGAATTTCGGCGATCAAAGGACGAATATTGTCTGTTTCATTCTTGGCTGGGATAACGATAGAGACAGCAGGAGTTTGCTGGGACAGCAATTCACTCATGATGGAGTCCTTGCAGTTGACGAAGGTCGATGGCGAACCGATGACCGGAGTATTCGGGTGGCTATTCTGCCCCAGCCGATGGCGACTGTAAATTCTCGAACGAGGCGCGGTGGCTGCGATGAAAACTGGTTACACCGTATAACGAGGTATTTCCAAGGTGATGATATCGCGCACTGCATAGCCTTGCAGATAGTCAATCCGTTGTTGACTCAGCGCATGAACCTGGGCTTCATTCTCGACTCGATAGGCGAGTAACGGGATATTGCGCAGCCTAGCCTCCTCCAGACATTGGCTCCAGCGTGGGTGCTGGATCTCGGCCACATTCATGCGCAGCAGATCGAAGGGCAGGAATTGACTGTAGGGGTGCTCCAGATCGCCAATATCCAGCGCAAAATTGATGTTGGCATCGTGCAGGCGGCGCATGGCATTGCGCAGAAGGGGCATATCCTGAGTCTGATCCAGCTCCAGTACGTGTAGCCATAAGGCTGCCGGTTGCAGAGTTTCAACCAGTGTTTCTAACGCCAGTTGAATGTCGGCCTTGGGGAGCGATTCGGCGTACAGGTTCAATAACCAACAGCCGGTATCCGGTTTGATGGCGCTGAGCTCGGTTGCCATCTGACAGACTTGCAGATCCAGCGCATGCCGTAGATCCAGATGCTTGACGATCTTGAGCAGCGCCTGTGGGTCGGCATACTGCTTGAATCGCAGCAACAGTTCATGCCCGAACAACTCGCCTCCGCGATGCAAGATCGGTTGCGCGATGAAGTGCATCTCGGCGCAATTGAGGATGCCAGGTAGTCCTTGCAGCATGCCATCAGCCTCATAGTGAGCGGCGGTTGCTTTGAGTGTAATCCATTCTGCGGGTTTCGGGCTCTCTCGGGCCTGATTTGGGTTCCGCGTTGCGCTTGCTATAATGCCGCCGCTGAGTGACAGCTCGTCAGCTCACCCCCTGCCATTGAGGAAGTCATGAGTCCGGAATACCAACAACGCTTTGGGGGCATAGCCCGCCTATATGGCCAACAGGCCCTGACGCAATTTGCCGCCGCTCATGTCTGTGTGGTCGGCATCGGCGGGGTCGGCTCCTGGGCTGCCGAGGCGTTGGCGCGCTCCGGCATCGGCCAGTTGACCCTCATCGATCTGGATGACATCTGCATCACCAACAGCAATCGCCAGATCCATGCCTTGCAGCAGACGGTGGGGGAGCTCAAGGTCGAGGTGATGGCCGAGCGCATTCGCGCCATCAATCCGGAGTGCCAGGTGCATGTGGTGGATGATTTTGTCACCGCCGAGAATATGGCCGAGCATATTCACAACGACTTCGACTATGTCATCGATGCCATCGACAGCCTCAAGGCCAAAGTTTCGCTGATTGCCTTCTGCAAGTATCGCAAGATCCCGATCATAGTCGCGGGTGGCGCGGGCGGGCAGATGGATCCGACCCAGATCCAGATCGCCGATTTGAGCAAGACCATCATGGATCCGCTCGCAGCCAAGGTGCGAGGGGAGCTGCGGCGCCTGCACAACTTCAGTAAGAATCCGCAACGCAAATTCGGGGTTGATTGCGTGTTTTCCACCGAACAGCTGCGCTATCCCGATGGTGCGGGCGGTGTATGTCTCAGCAAGGCCCAGAGCGATGGCACCCTGAAGATGGATTGCGCCTCCGGCTTTGGCGCTACCACAGTCGTCACCGCCACCTTCGGCTTCACCGCCGTCTCGCGGGTGTTGAAAAAGATTGCCGAGCGCGGCGCCAAGGCCCTGCGCCCGCCGTCAAAGAGCGCGGACGCCTGAGGATTTGGGGCGATTAGCTCTGGAGCATTAGCCCCGAGGCCTCAGCAAGGCGAGGCGATGAGCAGGGTGTGACCACGCCCTATGTGGTCAATCTCGTCATCGATCTTGAATCCGGCCTCGCGCAGACAACGCGTCATTACCTTGGAGTGGTAGAAGCGGCTGTTGCCGTTGGCGAGACAGGTGAAGTAGAGCGAGGTGGCATTCAGGCTGAAGCTAGCGGCCTCGAAGGGCTGGCGATCCCAGAACAGCTCCAGAATGCAGACTCGGGCTTCAGGCTTCATGCTGCGGCGGATCAGCCGCAGAATGGTGACCACCTGTTCTTCGCTGAAGCAGTCGAGGAACTGGCTCATCCACCAGACATCGGCTTCACCCGGCAGTGTCTCGGCGTGGAGCAGATCGGCGGCATGACCGCGAACTCGGTCGCTTAGTCCGGCGGCCTCGATGTTGACCTGGGCCAGTGCCAGCTGTTGTGGCAGATCGACCAGAGTGACCTGCAGCTCTGGGTCGGCCGCGGCACACATCAGAGCCCACTTGCCAGTGTTGCCGCCGACATCGTAGAGGTGCTTGGGTTGCAGCGCCTGCACATGGGGCAGGGCGGTGGCAAAGGCGTTATCGGAATAGAAGTGGTCAAAGTCGAACCAGCTGGTCTTGGCCGGCTCCGGCAGCTGACTGAGCGCCGGGTAGATGGTCGCCCAATCGCCAAACACCTTGAGTCCGGCCGGTTTTCCCTCACGGATCGACTCCAGCAGATGGCCCATCGCCTGATAACAGACGTTCTGGGTAAACTCCATATTGATCCGCGTCATCTTGTCGTGCAGCAGGAAGTGGCCGACCTTGCTCAGGCTGTAGCCATTGGTGTGTGTGTAAATGATGGCTCCACTGACGCCCATATCGAGCAGTACGCCAGCGGCGTAAGGGGTCAAATCACAGGCGGCGGCAGCCATTTCGGTGGAGGCCCCCTCCGGGTGTTGATCAAAGAAGGCGAGCAAGCCGGTTTCACGCAGGCACCAGGCCGTTTGAAACAGAATGGGGGCGAAGGCAATTTTCTGAGCCTCCGTGATGGCATCCAGAGCAGACAACACTGGGCCTGATGTGAACTGGGACAACGATGACTCCTTGAGCGGTGCGATTGTGCTGATGTAGTGGATTAGGGATTTTTTGTCAGTGCCAGTTCTTTCTGGATAGTTCTGTCCAGCAGGGTAACCCACTTGTTGTAGCTACGATGAATGTTGCCGTTACCATCGGCGCCTAATCCATTGCTACTGACATAGGTGATGGAAAAGTTACGCTCGTTGTATCGGATATCGATACTCGCTTGATGAGTCCGGACGGTCAGGTCACCGCGAATCAACCCTGGAGATACGACCTTCATCTGCCAGTTGCGTTTCGCGCCCGCGGTTAGAATGGCCTTTTCGATCTGAGCCTGGGTCAAAGTCTGGGTGATAGCGTCCTGCTCCACGTTTTTGATGCCTGTCGAGGTCATAGCGGTACAGCCACCGAGTAGCAAAACGACGACCAAAAACAAAGACGAGGTGTAAACCTTCATGAAATATTCCTTCCTGGATAAAATCTTTTTGATAAACAGAATGTTATTCTCACTGGACTCGCTTGATAATACCAGCATGCCCCACGCCGATTGTAGTGGTTTATGGACTCTTATCATGGCAATTAGAGTTTTTGCTTGTGAGTGGTGAAGTTGCTCGCATCTTTCCACTATTTGGCTTTAGTTAACGCTGAAAACATGTAAGTCTATCCGATTGAATAACATGGATTTTACGTGAATATGGCGGGGCTGTTAATGCGACATTAACCCCATGTTATCTTTCACAAAAAATGGCTACATCTGGTAGCGGCCAATGCTCGTTATGGATGATGAAGAGAGGATCATGGCGGTTTCGTTTTCTCTGTTGGATATACAGGCGTTAGCTTCCGGATTGGACTCCGGCGAGCGTTGGCGGCAGTGGAGCGAGGATCTCCTCTGGCCTGAGGCCTCCTCACTTCCGGCAACCCCCCTGATCCCGACCATGACCGCCCGGCGCATGAGCCAGTCAGCCCGCCTGGCGGTGCAGCTGGCGCTGCCACTGATCGCCCAGTGGCAACCGCGCCATCTGCTCTGTGTCAGTCGACATGGGGAACTGGCCCGCACCTTCACCCTGTTGCAGAAGCTTATCCAGCAGCAGCCATTGTCTCCGACCGATTTCTCCATGTCGGTTCACAATACGGTGGCTGGGCTCACGACCATAGTCGGCCAGCAGCCGCTGCCTGCCTCATCCCTGGCGGCGGGTGTCGATAGTTTTCATGCCGGCCTGCTGGAGGCCTGTGCGACACTGCAAGCCGTCTCGGGTCCGGTGCTGCTGCTCTATTTCGAAGGCTCCCTGCCGGAGTTCTATCGCCCCTGGGTTGCTGAGTGTGAACCGCCTCATGCGGTGGCTGTTGTGTTGGCCCCAGGCAGTCAGTGGCGTTATCTGGGCCGTGAAGCTTCCTCGTCGTCCGGGCTCAATCAGGCGTTGACCTTCTGGCGCAGCCGCTTGCAGGATGCGACATCCGTGTCTCTGCCTAGCTCGGTCGGGGGGCATCGCTGGTCATGCGCGGCAGAGTGAATCGTCTGGGGCGCTTGGTGGGTACCGCCATCAGCTTTGCTCTGTTTGGTCTCGGTGCTCTGGGGTTGTCACTGGTCTGGTTTCCGCTGCTGTGGCTGTTCGGCCGCGACTCTGGCGTGCGTCAGCGCCGGGCTCAGGCGGCTATCCGCTGTTGCTTTCGCCTGTTTTTACGGCTGATGTCGGCTCTGGGGGTCATGAGCTACCGGATCGACGGCGCCGAACGGCTGCAACAGGATGATGGTTGCCTGCTGGTGGCCAACCATCCGAGTCTGCTCGACTACGTGTTGCTGGCCTCCGTACTGCCGCGCTGTGATTGCATTGTCAAGCAGGCCCTGTGGCGTAACCCCTTTGTGGCTGGGGTGGTGCGGGCCGCGGGCTATTTGCCGAATGTGGCGCCGGGGCGGTTGCTGCCTCTGTGCGAGCAGCAGCTGGCGGCGGGGGGAACTCTGTTGATCTTCCCCGAGGGGACTCGTACCACCCCGGGTCAGCCGATGCAGTTGCAACGGGGGGCGGCCAACATAGCCGTGCGCTGTCAGGCCGATCTGCGTCTGGCTCACATCATTTGTCAGCCAACCACATTGACCAAGCAGGAGTCTTGGTATCATATCCCGCCGCGGAAACCTCACTTTCATGTGATCATCAGCGAGAAGGTGGCGGTAGACCCATTTTTGGCTGATGCACCGACACCTGCGGTTGCTGCACGACGTTTAACGGATTTTTTAACAAATGCCCTGATGCCAAATGAGCAGGGGCTTGCATGGGAAAGGCAATGAGCGAATTACATCCAGAAATCAAACAACTCATCATCGATAGCCTGAACCTGGAGGGTTTGACTCCTGAGGATATCGATAGCGAGGCGCCGCTGTTTGGCAGTGGCCTGGGGTTGGACAGTATTGATGCACTGGAGCTGGGTCTTGCAATCAAGGGCAAGTATGGTCTGGTGCTGGCGGCTGACGATCAGGATACCCGTCGTCACTTCGCCTCGGTGGCGGCTTTGGCCACCTTTGTCGAGTCCCAACGCTGATTAGCAGGAGTTCAGAATGAATCAACAAGAAATCTTTACTCAGGTACAGGCAGCATTGGTGGAGCTGTTCGAACTGGATGCCGAGGCTGTGACTATGGAGTCTCACCTCTACCAGGATCTCGAACTCGACAGCATAGATGCCGTCGATCTGGTGGTGCGGTTGCAGAAGTTGACTGGCAAGAAGATCAAGCCGGAAGAGTTCAAGACGGTGCGAACGGTCGCCGATGTCGTTGAGGCTGTAGCTCAACTGCTAGCCAAGCCGTGATTCGTCGCCTGTCGACGGGTCTGCTGGCCGTCGTCCTGCTGCTCTATCCTTTTCTTGTCTACTGGGGGGTGCACAAGGGTGAGCTCACGGTGCTGGGTGGCGGGTTGATCCTGCTGTTTGCCCTGCGTCTACTCCCCGTTGGTGGACGCCTGGGCGAATGGCTGTGGCTGGGTCGTAGCATGGCCGGGTGCGGCTTGCTGCTGGCACTCTTGTCGCTCGTTTGCCACGCCAGCCACTGGCTGCTCTATTACCCCGTACTGGTGAGTCTGCTGCTGTTGCTGCTGTTTGTCCGCAGCCTGTGGCAACCGCAGACGCTGATCGAGCGGCTGGCTCGGCTGCAGGATCCCCAGTTGCCGCCGGAGGCCATCCGTTACACCCGCCGCGTGACCCAGGTCTGGTGCGGCTTCTTCGTGGTGAATGGCACTCTGGCCCTTGGCACCATATTGCTCGGCGATATGGCGTTGTGGAGTCTCTACAACGGCCTGCTCAGCTATCTGTTGATGGGTTCCCTGATGGGCGGCGAGTGGTTGCTGCGGCGCCGTCTGCAGGAGCGGCTGGCCGCTTCGTCGTTGGAGGCCCAGTCATGAGCCGCCCCCTGCTCACCCTTTCCCAACTGCTGAGCCAGCCCCAGAGCGATCGCGCCATCGCCTGGGTTGCCGATCGCACCACTACCCGGCGGGCAGAATGCCCTTTGACCCTCGCCGATCTGCGCCGTGATGTGGCTCGGGTGGTGACGCGTCTGCAGGGGCAACCGGTGCGGCGCTGGGCACTCTGCTATCAGGAGAGCTACCCCTTTGCCGTGGCGCTGCTCGCCTGTGGCTACGTCGGCTGCCAGGTGGTGTTGCCGGGTCATAACCGTCTGGCCCAGTTGGCCGAACTGGCAGAGCACCTCGATGGGGTGCTGACCGATCTGCCGTTGGAGCCTGGGCTCAACCTGCCCTGGCCGGTCTGCTCGACGGTGGGCGATGAGACTATCGAGGGCGAGACGCCCGCCCTGCCGGAGTGGACGACGGAGCTCTCTTGTGTGCTGTTCACCTCGGGCTCGACGGGGCAACCCAAGGCGATCCCCAAGAGCCAGCGCCAGCTGGAGGCCGAGCTGGCCATCCAGTGGTCGCTGTGGCGCTCCCAGTGGCAGGGGGGGCGTATACTGGCCACGGTGAGCCATCAGCACATCTACGGTCTGCTGTTCCGGGTGTTGCTGCCCCTGTGTGCCGGGGTGCCGTTTGCCAGCCAGAATCTGGAATTTCCCGAACAGATCTGCCAGTGGGTGGCTGACCACCCGGGAGAGTCCTGGCTGCTCGTCAGCTCGCCGGCCTTCCTCGCCCGGCTGGATCCCAAGCTGGCGGTGGCCGGCTGCCGCCTGCTCTACTCCTCCGGCGGCCCGCTGCCGCATGCCGCCGCCCTGCAGAGTCAGCAGCTGTTTGGCTCTCTGCCCGTCGAAATTTATGGCAGCAGCGAGACCGGTGGCATCGCCTGGCGCCAGGCCAGCCAGGTCGATACGCCCTGGCAGCCCCTTCCGGGTCTGGAGGTCAGTCAGGATGAGCAGGGATGTCTGCGGCTGAGTTCGCCATTCCTGGCCGATGCGCAGCCCTGGCTGACCACGGATAAGATTGCTTTGCACGCCGATGGCTTCACCCTGCTGGGGCGTCAGGATCGCATCGTCAAGCTGGCCGAGAAGCGCGTCTCGCTGGATGAGGTCGAACGCCGACTGCGCGCCCTCGACTGGGTGGCGGAGGCTGTGGTGCTACCGCTGGAGCAGGGGGCTCGCCAGTCGCTGGCCGCCGTGCTGGTGCTCTCTGCAGAAGGCGAACGGCAGTGGCAGCGGCTGGGTGGCGGTCATTTTATGCTGGATCTGCGGCAGCAGCTGCGCCCCTGGCTGGAGCCGGTGGCCCTGCCTCGGCGCGTCCGTTGTGTCACTACACTGCCGCGTAATTCTCAGGGCAAGTTGCCCTATCTCGAGCTCAAGGAGTTGTTTGATGTCCCTCTCTCCTGATGCATGCCGCTCCCCTGATCTCTCCGTGGGCGCGGATGCGTCCCTCGCGCCCGAGGCGTTGAGGCCTATGCTGCCGACGCTGGTGAGCAAGTCGCTGGATGGCGAAACCGCGACCCTGCAGCTGCGGCTCGATCCGGAGCTGGTCTGGTTTGCTGGCCATTTTCCCGGTGCCCCCCTGTTGCCGGGGGTGGCGCAGCTGCATCTGGCGATCGGCTACGCCTGCGAGCAGTGGGCCATCGAGGAGCGGTTCGCGGGTCTGGAGATGCTCAAATTTCAGCGGCCGCTGCAGCCAGGCGTCGAGGTGACACTGCAATTGAGCTGGCAGGCCGAGTCGCGCAAGTTGCAGTTTTGCTATCTGAAGGATGGTGAAGCGGCCAGCAGTGGGCGGGTCAAACTATGACGACCCTGGACTCTTCGCTGACGTTTCGCCCCTGTCTGCTGATCCCCTGCTACAACCATGGCCCGGCGCTGGTGCGCATGCTGGATGGGTGGTTGGCGGCGCCGCATGGCGAGTCACAGGATGATGAAACCCTGCTGCCTTGTCTTATCGTCGATGACGGTAGCGGCGCCGAGACGGCCCAGTTGCTCGACGAGTTGGTGGCACGCCACGCCTGGATTACCCTGCTGCGACTGCCGCTCAATCAGGGCAAGGGGGGCGCCGTGAGCCAGGGGCTGCGGCAGGCGGCAGCCTTGGGTTTCACTCATGCCCTGCAGCTGGATGCCGACGGTCAGCACGATCTGGCGGATGTGCCGCGTCTGCTGGCCGAGGCGCAAGAGTACCCGCAGGCGCTGATCTCCGGTGCCCCCGTCTATGACGAGTCGGTGCCGAAGGGGCGTTTCTACGGTCGCTATGTCACCCATGTCTGGGTCTGGCTGGAGACCTCCTCCTTTGAGATCCGCGACAGCATGTGCGGTTTTCGGGTCTACCCGCTGGCCTCGACCCTGGAACTGCTGGATCGACGGAGTCTCGGTCAGCGCATGGATTTCGACACCGAGGTGATGGTGCGACTCTACTGGGCCGGGGTGGCGGTGCGCTTCCTGCCGACCCGGGTCATCTATCCGCCCGATGGTCTCTCCCATTTCGATGTCTGGCGTGACAACCTGCGCATCTCCTGGATGCACACCCGCCTGGTCTGCGAGCGCATGCTGGATCTGACCTGGGGGCGCTGCCGTCGCCGTCTGCACTGGTCACGGACGCCGGAGCGGGGTGCCCAGTGGGGGCTGAACTTCATGCTCTGGTGTTATGACACCTTCGGGCGGCGTGGCTTTCAACTCTGCCTCTATCCGGTGATCGCCTACTTCTGGCTGACCGGCGTGCGCCAGCGCCGCGCCTCCACCGAGTATCTGCAACGGCTGGAAAACTTCGCTGCGGCCCGGGGCATCACCCTGCCCGCGGAGCCCCGCAGCAGCTTCCGTCACTTCCTGCGCTTTGGCGAGGCGATGCTGGACAAGCTGGCGGGCTGGCGTGGCGAGATCCGCCACGAACAGGTCGAACTCATCGACAACGGCGCCTACCAGGCGCTCCGGGAGCGGCCGCAAGGGATCTTGATCCTCGGCTCCCATCTGGGCGATCTGGAGCTGTGCCGCGCCCTGAGCCGCTCGCTGGGGCAGGTGACGGTCAATGCGCTGGTCTTTACTGATCATGCCGAACGCTTCAATCGC
The DNA here is from genome assembly GCF_054780855.1 of Pseudaeromonas pectinilytica. Lineage (NCBI taxonomy): Bacteria > Pseudomonadati > Pseudomonadota > Gammaproteobacteria > Aeromonadales > Aeromonadaceae > Pseudaeromonas > Pseudaeromonas pectinilytica. Next base: position 78,561 of record NZ_BAAGVN010000026.1, on the reverse strand, counting down.
CTGTTGCAGGCGGTCAATCCCCAGGCCAATTTGCAGCTGATCCAGGTGCGCGAGGTGGGGCCGGAGACGGCCATCTTGCTCAAGGAGAAGTTGGACGCCGGCGAGTGGGTGGTGCTGGTGGGCGATCGCACCTCGGTGACCCGGGAAAAGCGGGTGATCTGGGCTGACTTTCTCGGCGCTCCGGCTCCCTTCCCGCAAGGCCCCTTCATGCTGGCGGCGGCCCTCGGAGCCCCGGTTTATCTGCTATTCGGTCTGCGCGAGCAGGGCCGTTTTCGCGTCTATTTCGAGCCGTTTGCCGCGCAGCTGCAGTTGCCGCGTCGTGAGCGGGCGGCGGCCTTGCCGCTTCTGGTTCAACAGTATGCCGAGCGTTTGCAACACCACTGCCTGAAGGCGCCGCTCGACTGGTTTAATTTCTTTGATTTCTGGCATTTATCCGATGACAACACAGACAAACAGTGAGTGCGGCGAGCCGATGAAGGCTGATGCCCAACGTGTGACATTTGGCGCCGAACGCCTGACCATCGAACAGGTGGTGGCGCTGGCCCATCGGCAGGCACTCCCTGAACTCAACAGTCAGGCCGATTTTCGCCGTCGCATCCAAAATGGCGCCGATTTTCTCGATCGCCTGCTGGCCGAAGAGGGGGTGATCTATGGCGTCACCACCGGCTATGGCGACTCGGTGACCAATGCGGTGCCAACCGAGCTGGTGCTCGAGCTGCCGCTGCACTTGACGCGCTTTCACGGCTGCGGCCTGGGGGCCAACCTGAGCATCGAGGCCGGACGCGCCGTGCTGGCAACCCGGCTGTGCTCGTTGGCCCAGGGGGTTTCCGGGGTCAGCCTGCCGCTGCTGGAGCGGCTGAACTGGCTGCTGGCCCAGGACATCATTCCCCGCATCCCCGAAGAGGGATCGGTCGGCGCCAGTGGCGATCTGACACCGCTCTCCTATGTGGCGGCCGTGCTGGTGGGTGAACGCGAGGTCTACTGGCGTGGCGCCCTGCGTCCCAGTGCCGAGGTCTACCGCGAGCTGGGAGTCGAGCCGCTGGTGCTGCGTCCCAAGGAGGGACTGGCCCTGATGAACGGCACCTCTGTGATGACGGCGCTGGCCTGTCTGGCCTATGCCCGTTGTGACTATCTGATGCGGCTCTCCACCCGCATCACGGCGCTGATGACCGAGGCGATGGCGGGCAATGCCTTCCACTTCGATGCCCGGCTGTTTGCCGCCAAGCCCCATCCGGGCTTGCAACAGATCGCCGCCTGGTTGCGTGCCGATCTGCAGGCCGAGGCGCTGCCGCGCCACAGCGATCGGTTGCAGGATCGCTACTCCCTGCGTTGTGCCCCCCATGTCATCGGCGTGGTGGCCGATGGTCTGCCCTGGTGGCGGCAGCTGATCGAGAACGAGCTCAACAGCGCCAACGACAACCCGCTGATCGATGGCGAAGAGGAGCATGTGATGCACGGCGGCCACTTCTACGGTGGCCATATCGCCATGGCGATGGACAGCATGAAGACGGCCATCGCCAACCTGGCCGATCTGCTGGACCGCCAGCTGGCCCAGCTGGTGGACGTCAAGTTCAACAAGGGGTTGTCGAGCAACCTCAGCGGCGCCACCGGCCAGCGCCGCATGATCAACCACGGCTTCAAGGCGGTGCAGATCGGCGCCTCCGCCTGGACCGCCGAGGCGTTGAAGCTGACCCTGCCGGCCAGCATCTTCTCGCGCTCCACCGAGTGTCATAACCAGGACAAGGTGAGCATGGGCACCATAGCTGCGCGCGACTGCCTGCGGGTGCTGCAACTGACCGAGCAGGTGGCGGCGGCCGCCCTGCTGGCGGCGGTGCAGGGCACCGAGCAGCGGCTGGCGCTGGATGGTCAGAGCGTCAGCCGCTTGGCGCCTTCCCTGCGCCAGACCCTGAGCGATGTGCGGGCGATGAGCCCGGTGCTGACCGAGGATCGGCCGCTGGAGGGTGAGCTGCGTGCACTGATTGCCACCATCCAGCAGGCACGCTGGCCCCTGTATGAGAGCCGTCAGTCGCAGGCCGCTTCGGCCCAGGCCGCACTCTGCGGAGAGCTGGCATGAGTGAGCTGCAACTGCCGAGTGCGGCTATTACGCTGCGCATCCCGTTCAACGATGTCGATCCGATGCAGGTGGTCTGGCATGGCAACTACTTCCGTTACATGGAGCAGGTGCGTTGCGAGCTGCTGCGGCAGATCGGCTACGGCTACCGGGAGATGGAGGCCTCGGGCTTCGCCTGGCCCATCATCGATACCCGGATGAAGTACATAGCCCCCTTGTTGTTCGACCAACTGGTGCGGGTCGAGGCGCGGATCAGCGAGTACGAGAACCGTCTGCGCATCGACTACGAATTCTTCGACGTGGCCAGCGGCGCGCGCACCAGCAAGGGGTACACAATCCAGGTGGCGGTTAGCATGCCTGCCGGCGAGATGCGGCTGGTCTCCCCCCCCATCCTGCTGCAAAAGCTGGGGATACCGTCATGAGGCTGGGTTGGTTCCTGGGGCTGCTGCTCGTGTGCTGGCAGTCGGCCGCGGCGGCGCCCGCCAGCCCCCAGACGCTGGCGGATCTGCAGCGCCAGCTGACGGCGGCGCCGACCCTGCGCGCCCATTTCGTGCAGCTCAAGCGGGTCAGCGGGCTGGCGCAGCCGCTGCGTTCCAGTGGCGAGTTGCTCTTCTCCCGCGCTCATGGTCTCTGGTGGCACCAGACCGAGCCCTTCGAGCTGACACTGACCCTGGATGATCGGCGTCTGGTGCAGCAGTTGGCTGGACAGCCGGCGGAGGCGATCACCGCGGATGCCAATCCGCAGCTGTTCGAGTTTTCCCACCTGTTGCTGAGTCTCTTCACGGCCGATCAGCAGGCGATGGCGCAGCACTTCACCCTGGCGTTTACCCCGGCCCCCCAGACGTGGACTCTGCAGTTAACGCCGAAACAGCCACCGCTGAATCAGGTGTTCGCACAGCTGGAGATGCAGGGCAGCCTGGAGTTGCAGCAGTTGCTGATCCGTGACCGCCAGGGGGATGAAACCCAACTGAATTTCAGCGCCATTCAGCATGTCCCCGAGGAGCTGACCGATGTCGAACAGCGCCGATTTGCCGACTGAGGTCGCCGTGGCGGAGCCGACTCCCCCCATGAAGCCGACGCCCCACATGGAACCGAGTCCGGTCGAGCAACGGCGCTGGCGTCGCCTGTCCTGGGGCTGGCTGGTGGCCTCCCTGCTGATGTTGGCGGGGCTGTTGGCCCTGTTGCCGGAGGCGCGTATCAACAGCAGCGTGATGGCGCTGCTGCCCCAGGATGAGGACTCTGGGCTGGATCCCGTCTGGCAGGAGCAGTTGAGCAATCGCCTGGATCGCCAGCTGTTCTGGCTCATCAGCCTGCCGGCCGGTCAGCGTGGCGAGAGCGCCGCACTCTGGTGGTATCAGGCGTTGCACGAGCTGCCGGGTCTGCAGACCATTCAGGGACCCAATGCGGTGGATGTGGCCGCCTGGCGCCACTTCCTGCACGATTTTCGCTACCAGCGGCTGGATGCCGCCAGCCAGCAACGGCTGGCCCAGGGCGCTGCCGTCTGGAGTCCGTGGGTGCTGGGTCAGGTCTATTCCCCCTTTGCCGGGGTGGGGCCCGCCGAGTGGCAAGCCGATCCCCTGCTGCTGACTCGCGCCGTGGTACAAGGGCAGAATACTGGACCGCTGCGTCTGCAAAGTGGCTGGTTGGTCAGCCACGACGTCAGCACGGGCCGCGACTGGTACCTGCTGCGCGCCGAGCTCAAGGGTTCCGCCTTCGATCTGCGGGGTGGCCGCCAGCTGGCGGCTCGACTGCAGGAGCTGCGCACCGAGCTGCAGCAGCGCTTCCCCGGCAGTGAGTTGCTGCGTCGGGGTACCCTCTACTACAGCGATCATGCCGCCGAGCTGGCCCAGGCCGATATCTCAACCATTGGGCTGGGTTCGCTGCTCGGTGTCTTGCTGCTCATCTGGTGGGCCTTTCGCGGTCTGCGCCCACTCTGGCTCTGTATGTTGCCGCTGGCGGTTGGCATGGTCAGTGGTCTGCTGGCGGTGCTGCTCTGTTTTGGGCAGATCCACCTGTTTACCCTGGTCATCAGCTCGAGCCTCATCGGCATCTCGGACGACTATTCGCTGCACTACCTGAGCGAGCGCCGTCTGCATGGTCACGAGGAGTCGCCCCTGGCCACGGCGTTGCGGCTGCGCCAGCCCTTGCTGTTGGCGCTCATCACGACGCTGTTCGCCTATCTGCTGCTCTGGCTGGCACCATTCCCCGGCTTGCAGCAGATGGCGGTCTTCTCGCTGGCCGGCCTCATCGGCTCCTTCATCACCGTCTTTGTCTGGTTCCCGTTTTTGGTGGGCACCATGACCGAGCGCCCCCTGCCGCTGCGCGCCCTGATGTTGCGCTGGTTGCAGGGGTGGCAGCACAGCCGCCTGCTGCGGCAGGCCCTTCCTGTGCTGCTGCTGGCGGTGTCGGCAGTCGGTTTGAGCCGCCTGGTGGTCGATGACGACATTCGTCGTCTGCAACCTCTGCCGCAGGCGCTGCAGGCCGAAGATCAGCAACTGGCCCGTCTGACGGGTCAGTCGAGCCAGCTGACCGGCTTTCTGGTACTGGGGGTGAACGGTGAACAGACCCTGCAACGGTTGGAGACGCTGAAGCCGATCCTGGCGTCGTTGCAGGGCGAGGGGGTCATCGACAGTTATCGTCTGCTCAGCGACAGTCTGCCCTCCCAGGCTCACCAGCGCGCGACTCATGCCGCACTGTCGGAGTTGCAGCCCCAGGTGGTGAGTCGACTGCAACAGGCCGGCCTGTCCATGAAAGCCTCCTCCTCGACTGTGCCACCGCTGAAACCTCTGCTGCCGGAGAGCTGGTTGCACAGCCCGGTCAGCGAGGGGATGCGGCTGCTGTGGCTGAGCAATTCGCAGGGGCTGAGCAAACCGCAGGGGCAGGTGGCCGTGCTGGTGCCAGTCAACGGCGTCCATGACGGGGCTCGGCTGCAGAGCGCCACCGCCCAGCTGCAGGGGGTGCACTGGCAGGACAAGCGGCAGAGCTGGAGCGATCTGTTTGCTCGCTATCGGCTGCTGCTCGGCCTGTTCCTCGGGTTGGGCGCCTTGCTGACTGCTGGGCTGCTCTGGCACAAGCTGGGGCGGGCGATGACGTTGCGCATTCTACTGGGCAACGGCATCGCCTTGGCGCTGGCCACCGCAGCCCTGGGCTTTTGTGGCATGCCTTTTACCCTATTCAGCCTGCTGGCGTTGAGTCTGGTGTTTGGCATCGGCATCGATTACGGCCTCTTCTTCGCCCACAGCAGTCAGCCGACAGGCAGTGGCGATGGTGCGGCTCAGGAGCGGCTGGTGGCGACCCTGCTGGCCGTGTTGCTGGCCAACCTGACGACCCAGCTGGCGTTCGGTCTGCTGGCCTTGAGTCACACCCAGGCCATCGCCAGCTTCGGTCTGGTGCTGAGCGTCGGCGTGTTTGTCTCCTTCCTGTTGGCACCCCTGGCGATGCCGGCCCGTTATCCATCGCGGGAGAAAGCCGATGCGTAGCCGCATATCTCTCGCCCTGGTCGGCGCTCTGACGCTGTGGCTGGCCGGTTGCGCCAGCACGACCACGACCCCGCCGGAGAGCACCCGGCCCGAGGCCAATCTGACCCCGCAGGCGGTGGTTCCGTTGCCAGCGCCGACTCGCGATTCGCCGCTGCATGTCGAGCAGATCCTGACGGCCCAGATCAAGGGACAGACCAATGGACATAGTCTGTTGGTGGTGATGGAAGCCGATGGCCAGCGCCTGAGCCTGGTGGGTTTCTCGTTGCTCGGGGTGCGGCTGTTCCGCGTCGAGTATCGGGTGGATGGCATTCGCGTGGAGCAGTTGCCCGCCCTGGCGGCGCTGGGTGCCCTGCCGCCGGCCAACCAGGTGTTGGCCGATGTGCTGCTCAGTTACTGGCCTGGTGACACCTGGCGGGCGGTGCTGCCCGCCGGATGGCAGCTGATCGACCAGCCGCTGCGTCGCGAGCTGCGTGATGAAAAGGGTGAATTGGTCAGCGAAATTACCTATCAGCAGCAGGTGGGGGATCGCAATCCGGTCCGCCTGTGGCAACATGCCTTCGATTATCAGCTAACGATCCAGACGTTACCGCACCAGACATCATCGAATGAGGCGGAGGACGCCAACCGTGAGTGAGCCCATGACTCCTTGTTATATCCAGGCCGTTGGCCTCATCAATGCGCTGGGCAACGATGTCCCTCAGGTAGTGGCGGCGTTGCGGCAGCCTGAACTTCAGCCGTTGCGTGAGCATACTCAGCCCCTGCATGACGGCCGCCGGGTGATGGTTGGTGCCGTGCAGGGCGAGTTGCCGCCCATACCGAGTGAGTTGGGTGTCCATGACAGCCGCAATAACCGTCTATTGTTGGCGGCGCTGAACCAGATCCGGGAGTGCGTCGAGCAGTGGCGCGCGCGGGTTGGCAGCGAGCGCATCGCCATCGTGCTGGGCACCAGCACCTCGGGGATCGATGAGGGGATCCAGACCCTGGCTGCCGAGGAAGTGCCGCCCGGTTACCACTACTGCCAGCAGGAGTTGGGCAGTCCGGCCCTATTCCTCGCCGATTATCTCGGGGTCCATGGCCCCGCCTATACACTCTCCACCGCCTGCTCCTCCAGCGCCCGGGCCTTCATCAGCGCCCAGCGCCTGCTGGCGGCCGATATGGCCGATGTGGTGCTGGTTGGTGGCGCCGATACCCTGTGCGGCCTGACCCTGAACGGTTTTTACAGCCTGGAGTCGCTGGCCACGGCGACCTGCGCCCCCTTCGCCCGCGACCGGGATGGCATCAACATCGGCGAGGCGGCGGCTCTGTGTCTGCTGACTCGCGAGGTGGGCCCGGTGGCGCTGCTGGGCGCAGGGGAGTCCTCCGATGCCTACCATGTCTCGGCGCCCCACCCCGAAGGGTTCGGCGCCGAGGCGGCGATGCGCATGGCGCTGGAGCAGGGTGGGTTGCAACCCGGGCAGGTCGGCTACATCAACCTGCATGGTACTGGCACCCGGCTCAATGACTCGATGGAAGCCAAGGCGGTACACCGCCTGTTTGGTGATAAGGTGCCTTGCAGCTCCACCAAGGCGCTGACCGGTCACACCCTGGGGGCGGCGGGTGCCACAGAAGCGGCCCTGGCCTGGCTGCTGTTGACCGAGGATCTGCCACTGCCTCATCAGAGCTATGCGGCCAGCGAGCGCGATGAGAGCCTGGCGCCCATCGATCTGCTGCTGGCGCCGCAACCCCTGGCGCGGCCCCTGGTGCTGTCGAACTCCTTCGCCTTTGGTGGTAACAACGTCAGCCTGCTGCTGGCCAGGAGTGAGCCATGAGTTATCCGCCGATTGCGAGCCTGGTACCCCATGCCGCACCCATGCTGCTGCTTGATCGTCTCTGCGAGGCGACGGCCACCACAGCCCGTTGCGAGGTGCGCGTCGGTGAGACCCTGGCGCTGTTCTTGCGCGATGATGGTGCTTTGCCGGGCTGGGTGGGCATCGAGTTGATGGCCCAGACGGTAGCGGCCTGGTCTGGCTATCAGGGCCACCTGCGCCAGGAGGAGCCTCAGATCGGCCTGTTGCTCGGTGCCCGCAAGTATCAATGCCACTTGGCTCGTCTGCCTGCAGGCAGCCTGCTGACCATCGACTGTGAACAGCTGCTGCAGGATGGCGCCTTGGCCAGTTTTCAATGTTATTTGCGCTGTGATGGCGAGCTCGTGGCCGAGGCCCGGCTCAGTACCATACAGCCGGATGCCGAACAATTAGAGACCCTGTTGGGGAGTAGACAAGCATGAGTCGTAGCGTCCTGGTGACTGGTGCCAGCAAGGGGATTGGCCGGGCCATAGCCCTCAAACTGGCGACCGATGGATTTTGTGTCCTGGTGCATTATCACAGCGACAAGGGTGGTGCCGAAGCGACGCTGGAAGCTATCTGTGCTGCGGGTGGCTCGGGGCGTCTGTTGCAGTTCGATATCGCCGACCGTTCGGGGTGCCGTGCCGTGCTGGAAGCCGATATTGAGCAGCACGGCGCCTACTATGGGGTAGTCAGCAATGCCGGTATCATTCGTGACGCGGCCTTCCCGGCCTTGAGCGAGGCGGATTGGGATGGGGTGATCCACACCAATCTGGATAGTTTCTACAACGTGCTGCATCCGTGCATCATGCCGATGATTGCGTCCCGTAAAGGGGGGCGCATCGTGACCCTCTCCTCGGTTTCCGGCATCATGGGCAACCGCGGTCAGGTCAACTACAGCGCTGCCAAGGCGGGGATCATAGGTGCCAGCAAGGCGCTGGCTCTGGAGCTGGCCAAGCGCAAGATCACCGTCAACTGCGTGGCGCCAGGCCTTATCGACACCGGCATGGTTGCTCCCGAGGTGTTGGCCGAGGCGATGAAACTGATCCCGGCTCAGCGCATGGGCCAGGCCGATGAGGTCGCGGGGCTGGTCAGCTATCTGATGTCAGATATCGCCGCCTACGTGACCCGCCAGGTCATCTCGATCAATGGCGGTATGGTCTGAGCGGCGGTTTTGAATCATAGGACCATAGTGACAGCGACCGGGCTGGGCTAAGCAGACCCTCCGCGCCAGAGATGGCGCGGTGGAGCCCCCATGGATGGGGTCACGGCGTGTCTGTGTGCTCTGCTCGGTCGATGTCGCAAGAAGAACGCTCGTTAGATGCAGCGACTGGATATTCCCAATGGGGCATGGCTGAACCAGACGGGCCACTCGCTAAGACAACAGAATTAATTTGGTGCGCCCAGGCGCCCGCGAAGAGGATAGAACGAGTGAAACGAGTGGTAGTCACCGGCATGGCCGGGGTGACAGCGTTTGGCAATGATTGGCCCACTATTCGTGAGCGCATGCAGGCGGGGCGTAGTGCCGTGGTTACTATGCCGGAGTGGGATGTCTACGCCGGGCTCAATACCCGTCTGGCGGCGCCGATTGCCGACTTCACGCTGCCGGGTCACTACAACCGCAAGCAGACCCGCAGCATGGGCCGAGTCTCACAACTGGCGACCGTGGCCACCGAACTGGCGTTGCAGCGATCCGGCTTGCTGGGGAACGAGGTGCTGACCGATGGCCGCACCGGCATCGCCTATGGTTCGTCGACCGGCAGCACGGCCCCCATCAGTGCGTTTGGCGCCATGCTCAACGACAAGAGTACTGAGCACATCACGGCCACCACCTATGTGCAGATGATGCCCCATACCACGGCGGTCAACGCCGGGCTTTTCTTCGGGTTGCGTGGCCGGGTGATCCCGACCTCCAGTGCTTGTACCTCCGGCAGTCAGGCCATCGGCTACGCCGCCGAGGCGATCCGGCACGGCTATCAAACCGTGATGGTGGCCGGAGGGGCCGAGGAACTCTGCCCCTCCGAGGCGGCAGTGTTCGATACTCTGTTTGCCACCAGTCAGATGAACGAGCAGCCCGAGCTCTCGCCGCGCCCCTTTGATGCCGGTCGCGATGGTCTGGTGATCGGCGAAGGGGCCGGTTCTCTGGTGCTGGAGTCGCTGGAACATGCCCAGGCCCGAGGCGCCACCATCTTGGCCGAGTTGGTGGGTTATGCCAGCAACTGCGATGCCGCCCATGTGACCCAGCCCCAGAAGGCGACCATGCAGATCTGCATGCAGATGGCCCTGGATCAGGCGGGGCTGACGGCCGAGCAGATTGGCTATATCAGCGCCCATGGCACCGCCACCGATCGGGGGGATATCGCCGAGAGTCAGGCGACCCACGCCATCTTCGGCAGTCAGACCCCCATCTCGTCGTTGAAGAGTTTCTTTGGCCACACGCTAGGCGCCTGTGGGGCCGTGGAGGCCTGGCTCGGTCTGGAGATGATGGCCGAGGGGTGGTTTGCGCCGACCCTGAATCTGGAAACGCCGGATCCGGTCTGCGGAGCCTTGGATTACATCCAGGGGGAAGGTCGTGAGCTGCAGATCGACTACCTGATGTCCAACAACTTTGCCTTTGGTGGCATCAACACCTCGCTGATCTTCAAGCGTTGGTCGGTGAATTAAGCTGTTTGGAGTTCCTCTAACTAAGGCTGTTCGTGATTTTTTTCATAACCGGGATTTGCCTGCATCCCGGTTATGGAAGCCTGACTTATTTAGGGGTGCTCTTGGCATAATGCTGGTCAGTTAAGAGGTTCGGGCGAGACATCCTCTCTCGCCAACTCGCCGTAAACCCTTCCGTGAGGGCTCGATGGCGGCATCCCTGCCGCCAACGGTTGGCTCAAAAGGCTATCTCTCCTTCGCTAACTGACTGGCATTAGTGCTCTCGGCATGCTTTAAACAGATCCAGCTCCGGTTGATAGGCACTGGTCTGGATATCCAGAATACCGAGTACCGAGTGGAACAGATTGTCATGGCTGACCGGCTGGTTGGCGGTTTGACGCAGGCAGTTCAGATCCAGCTTGCTCTGGGCCGCGAAGCCATCGGATATCCATTGCACCATGGGAATATGGGTTTGAGTCTCGGGGGCAAAGGCGTAGGGGGCGCCGTGCAGGTAGAGGTTGTTCTCACCCAAGGATTCGCCATGGTCAGACATATACCACATAGCGGTGTTGTAGCGGCCTTGCTGCTGTTGCAGCAGGGTTACGAGACGGGCCAGAAAGTGGTCGGTATAGAGGATGGTGTTGTCATAGGCGTTGGTGATGGCCTCCTGACTACACTCCTGAAGCTTGTTGGTCTGGCACACCGGGGTGAAACGGGCAAATTCATCCGGGTAACGCAGGTAATAGGCCGGACCATGACTGCCCTTCTGGTGCAAGACCAGCAAGAGATCGCCTTTATGGGCCGTTAACTGCTGGTCGAGCCCTTCGAGCATCACTTCGTCAAAACACTCGCCATCACGGCACCAGCGTGGATCTTTCAGGCTACTGACATCTTCGGTCGGTACCCGGTTGCAGGTTCCCTTGCAGCCCGAATTATTATCCTTCCACAGCACTGGCATGCCAGCCCTTTGCACCACATCCAGCAGGCTTTCTTGGTGCTGGCTGGTTTTGTAGTCGCGGCGCGCCATCGGCGAGAACATGCAAGGTACCGAGGTGGCGGTGGCGGTACCGCAGGAGCTGGCTTGCGGGAAATTGATGATGTCCAGTTTGGCCAGTTGCGGCGTGGTCTGGCGCTGATAGCCATCCAGACCGAAGTTGGCGGCGCGAGCGGTTTCTCCGACCACAAGCACCAACAGCGTGGGTTTGTCACGGCCCGTACTCAGGCGCTTGGCATCCAGGCCAACGGCTTCCAGCTTACTGGGCTTTTTGAACCAGTGGCGATGGATGTAATCCCCGGTGCCATAGATGAAGTTGGCCGGCGTAAAGAAACGGCGGACCTCGCCCTTGTTGCGAAAGAACGACGCGTAATCCTGATAGAAGAACCAGGCATTGCCACCGATCACCGCCAGGGCCAGCGCCATGATGCCCAGTTTGCGACCCAGGGCTGCCCCCCAGTTACCATAGCGGATCTCTGTACGCCACAGCAGGACGCTGGGCAAGGCCCCCAGCACCAGCAGATACCCGATGAGTTTCAAATTGACCAGCTCGAAGGCTTCCGCCGGATTGGTTTCGAACACGTTTTGCAGCATGTCGCGGTCGATCAAGATGCCGTAGCTGTTCATGAAGTAGGCGGCTGCGGCGTGACCGAGCAGGATCAGCGTCAGTAGGGGGCGGAATAGCCGGGGTATGGCGATGAGATTGAGCAGGAACAGCATCAGGCAGAGCGTGACGCTGAACAGCGAGCCGATCAACAGCAGATTGTGGCCTTGCAGCGGGGTGAAAAAGGCCAGGCACTGGCCCCAGAATTGTTGATTGCCGGAGAGGACAAAGAACAGCGCGGCGATCAGGGTCAGGCGAATGACGCCCAGAGAAAAATGGCTTTTCATGGTGCAATCATGACTCGGTGAGAAAAATGAGGGGTTACCGCACCTGCCGTACACATGGAAGGGGGACGGCGCTGCGGTAACCGAGGGTGTGTTTTCATTTGAAGCATGATCGTCAGTTTAGCTTAAAGAAACCTTAAGCCGAGCCAAGTCGGCGTTCATGAAGGGCTCATATTAGTTAATTTGTTGCGGTGTTGCGGTGTTGCGGTGTTGCGGTGTTGCTGGGCTGAGTACATTTGCAGATAACGACACATTAAGTTAACCGTTTAACTTTCGGCGTAATGGTCATCCATCATCGCCGTTATTATTCCGGACGAAGAGTCTTATGATGTCATTCGAAAGCTGTGATTCGCCCCACAGTGTGGCAAAGGGCTGATTGTGTTCCTGGATGGCTTATCGTACATAGAAGCAGGTTAAACATTTAACCTTGTTTTGGATAAGATAACCATCAGGAAGGAATCATGACAACAAGCTTGCACATTCACTTTGCCAAGCCGGTTAATCGACTGGCGCTGGCCATCTCTCTGGCGTTGGCTCTCACCGCCTGTAACAGTGATAGCAGTACCTCGCCCGAGACACCGACGACGCCAGAAACGCCGACCACACCGGAAACACCAACCACACCAGAAACACCCGGTGAATCGACCTGTGTCGCGAATCCCATGGGTGATACCGCGCTCTATCTGCGCGGTGGCATGAACAGCTGGAATGCGGCTGAAGAGTACAAATTCAATTATGTCTGCGACCATTTCGAGTTGGTGACGGAAACCGATGGCGATCAGTCGTTCAAGATCGGGGATGCCGGTTGGTCCGCGACTTCGGATTTTGGTGGCGCGAGCAGCAGCCAGGTGGTGGCTGGTACCCCGCTGCCGCTGGCCCTGCAGGGCAGTAACCTTAGCTTTACCTTCTCCGGAGTGAACAAGCTGGTGCTGGATCTCTCCAAGTCGGTCACCGAACCGACTCTGACCATCTATCAGTGTCCGGATAATCCGCTGGGTGAAACGGCTCTATTCCTGCGGGGTGGCATGAATAGCTGGACGGCGGTCTCCGACTATCTGTTCACCTACAGTTGCGATGCCTTCTATCTGAACGTCAACGAAACCGGGGAATATGAATTCAAGCTGGCGGATTCCGGCTGGAGTGCGGCCAGCAGCTTCGGCTCTGCCGACAGTGCCTCCAACACCTTGACCCACGGCACGCCGCTGGCCATCACCAGCGATGCCATTCTGGGGGCGAGTACCGGCAATCTGAAGTTCAACTTCACCGGCGCCCATACTGCCAAGTTGACTCTGGATGCGGATGCCAGCAATCCGAAGCTGACCATCGGCGATCAGACCTTCGTCGGCTCTGGTAATGCTCAGGTGACGGATCCGATCGCGCTGAGTGTGAGCTTCGACTCCCGTAACAGCAACTTCAAGCAGCCGTTTGGTGCCGTGACCGAAGGCCAGACCATCGACTACGCGTTGACCGCACTGCCGGGTATCGACAGTGTCAATCTGGTGATTGATAACCGGACGCTGGAAGGTAATCAGGATCTGCTCGAGTACGACGAGCTGACCCGGGTGCCCTTGAGCAAGACCGTGATCGACGGCTCCGAGCGCTGGGGTGGCAGCTACACCTTCCCGACCAAGGGGGTGTACGGCTACTACTTCGAGTTCACGATCGGTGATCAGGTCTATGTGTATCAAAACAATAAGGAAACCGTCTACTGGACCTCTGAAAAGGGCTCTGCCGGACCGGGTCTGGTCGCATTTAAGCCTAAGGACAGCAGCCAGATCCGTCGTTATCGCCAGACCGTTTACCTGAGCGATTTTGCGGTGCCAGAGTGGGCCAAGGATGCGGTCTATTACTACATCTTCCCGGAACGCTTCCGCAATGGTGATACCGCCAACGATCCGAAACCGGGTACCGATACCTATCTGGATCAGGCGGTCGAATTCCATAGCAACTGGAATGACAAACCCTATGTGCCGGGTGAGAACGATGGCAACAGCGGTGATGATGAGGTCTATAACAACGACTTCTTCGGCGGCGACCTGGCTGGCATCATCGAGAAACTCGACTATCTGGTCGATCTCGGGGTCAACACCCTGTACATCAACCCGATCTTCGAAGCGCCCAGCAATCACAAGTACGACACCGCCGACTATATGCAGGTCGACGACAACTTTGGTGACAATGCGCTGTTCGCCAAGCTGACGGCTGAGGCCAAGGCGCGCGGCATCCGCGTGATCCTGGATACCTCGTTGAACCACACCGGTAGCGATTCGGCCTATTTCGACCGCTACGGCAAGTACCCGGGCGTGGGTGCCTTCGAAGGCGGTACACCACATCCGGAATCACCCTACTACAGCTGGTATAAGTTCTTCACCGATGCCACCACACCGGAAGGCATGTATCAGGGCTGGGTCGGCGTCTCGACGCTGCCTGAGCTGGTCGAGTCGGAGAGTTGGAAGAACTTTGCCTACCGCAACGATGACTCGGTGACCAAGTACTGGCTGGATCAGGGTCTGGCCGGCTGGCGGATGGACGTCGCGCCTTGGGTCAGTGATGAGTTCTGGCGTGAATGGCGTACAGCGGTGAAGAGCAAGGATCCTGATGCGCTGACCGTGGCGGAAACCTGGTTCGACGCCTCCAAGTTCTTCCTGGGTGACGAGTTCGATTCGACCATGAACTACATCTTCCGCAATGCCGTGCTGGACTATGCGGCAGGTGGCAATGCGGCCGAGCTGTATCACAACCTGGAGCTGATGCGAGAAAACTATCCGCCACAGGCCTTCTATGCGCTGATGAATCTGCTGTCGACTCATGATGCGGCCCGAGCTTTGTACAAGTTCGGTTATACCTCCGACACCACGGATGCGGCCGTGATTGCTCAGGCCAAACAGCGGGTCAAGCTGGCGGCTCTGTTCCAGATGAGCTATCCCGGCGCTCCGGCCATCTTTTATGGCGATGAAGTGGGTGTGACCGGCGGGGAAGACCCGTTCAACCGCGGTACCTACCCGTGGTCCGACGTCGGTGGCAAGCCGGATACCGATCTGCTGGCGGCCTATAAGAGCCTGATCAAGATGCGCAAGGACTACCCGATTCTGCGTCAGGGTAGTTTGAGTGCACCGCTGTATAGCGATGCCAACATCGTGGTGCTGCTGCGGGAGTTGAATGGCCAGAAGGCGTTGGTGATGCTGAACAACGGCACCACAGAAAAAGCCCTGAGCTTGGCATTGCCTGCCACCCTGGCGGGTAGCTATCAGGATGTGCTGACCAGCAGCGGCTTTACGGTTGCGGAGGACGGCTCTCTGTCTCTGACTGTTCCGGCACTCTATGGTAGGGTGCTGATCAGCCAGTAATAGTTTTCTTGTTGTGTGGAGTCTTGCCCCGGCCATGTGCCGGGGCTTTTTTATGGCGCTGTCCCAGTTATGCGTTGCTCGAATCAAAACCCGGTATCAGGCTGGCGTTCAGGAGCCTGGACGATCGCAGACACGTCGTGAAGACATCCCTGTCGACTCGATGGGGGCCCCCTGCCACCCACGGTCTGCTATTCGCCCAGACTCCGCTCCGCTTGATGCACAACTCGTAACCGGCATAGAGCCTTTCTTATGGCGCGTGGTTAGATATCGGAAGGGGGCTTGTTATGACAGGAATTAGCGGGGCGTGGTTGGGGATGGGCCTGTGGTGTCGCCTGGGATCAGGCTGACCGGCGCCAGTTCCGAGCCGTGGCCCTGAAGCAGACGAACCACCTGATAACCGCGGCCGTAAACATCCTGTCCGACGGTGGTCAGGCGCAGGGGCAAATAGTTGAGGACATGCAAATTGTCGATGCCGAGCAGTGAGACGTGCTCAGGGATGCCATAGTCGGTCTGAAACAGTAGCTTGAAGCAGCCGATGGCTAGAATATCGGCCATCGCCAGGATCGCCGTGGCGCCCTGCTGCAGTTGGGCCAGCAGTTGCGGCTCGATCTGGGTGACCCCAGCCAGAGTGACATCGGTTTCGATGAGCCAGTCGCTATCCAGACTCAAACCATGGCGACTCAAGGCTCGGCGCACCCCGTTCAGACGGTCGCGGTGGACGGAGGAGGCACTGAGGGTACCAAACAGCAGGACTAGACGGCGGTGGCCGAGACTCAACAGGTGTTCGGCCGCCAGCTCACCGAGCAGAGCATCGTCAATGCTGTAGTCATGAAAACGGGACATCGGATGCTGGCTGAAATAATCGCGGTCATCGATCAGGGCGACGGGCGCATCCAAGGCTTCTAATGCTTGCAGCACCCCTTCATCGTGTTTTCCCAGGATCAGAACACCGCTCGGTGTCGGGCCATTGAGCAGATGGCGAATATCCTCGGGGCGTTCGATGCGCTGCAGGGAGGGCTGCAACTTGGCATCGAAGGCGGCATGTTCTATCCCGGCCAGTAATTCGTTGAAGAAGGGATAGTCCATCAGGATGCCACGCAGATCCGGCGCCCATTTGTGTCCAGGCAACAGGATCAGCAGGGTATGAGAGATGCCACGCAGCTGACGGGCGCCCGGATGCAGTCGGTAACCGAGTTGCTCGGCAACCAACAATACCCGGTCTCGGGTTGCGCTGGAGACCTTACCCGGCTTGTTATTCAGCACATAGGAGGCGGTGGCAATGGATACCCCGGCCTCTCGCGCCACGTCCCGGATCGTCAGCTTGCTCATGATGGATGTCCTTTAGCCGGTCAGGCCGGTGTCTGGCGTAGCCATTGAGCAACGCGCTTGGCAAAGTAGGTGAGGATGCCATCAGCACCGGCTCGTTTAAAGCAGATCAAGGATTCGAGAATCGTCTCGCGCTCCTTGAGCCAGCCATTCTGGATGGCAGCCATGTGCATGGCATACTCGCCACTGACCTGATAGGCGAAGGTCGGGACACCATACTGATCCTTGACCCGGCGCACCACATCCAGATAGGGCATGCCGGGTTTCACCATCACCATGTCGGCACCCTCGGCGATATCCATACCCACCTCGTGCAGGGCCTCATCGCTGTTGGCCGGATCCATCTGGTAGGTTTCCTTGCTGCTCTTGCCCAGATTGGCGGCCGAGCCGACTGCGTCCCGGAACGGACCATAGTAGTGAGAGGCGTATTTGGCCGAGTAGGCCATGATCTGGGTGTTGGAGAAGCCATGGCTCTCCAGTGCCTCGCGGATGGCACCAATGCGGCCGTCCATCATGTCGGAAGGGGCGACGACATCGGCTCCGGACACGGCATGGGAGAGTGCCTGTTTCACCAGTGCCCGGGTGGTCACTTCGTTCAGCACATAACCACTGTCATCTATGATGCCGTCCTGGCCGTGAGTGGTGTAGGGGTCGAGGGCGACATCGGTGATGACACCCAGCTGCGGGAAGGCCGCCTTCAGGGCGCGCACGGTACGCTGGACCAGGCCCTGATCATCCCAGGCGGCGGTGGCGTCGAGACTCTTGTGCTCCTGTCCAATCACCGGGAACAGGGCAATCGCCGGTATGCCCAGAGCGACCAGCTCGGCGGCCTCCTGCAGCAGCAGATCCAGTGACAGGCGTTCGATCCCCGGCATGCTGGCGATGGCCTCGCGGCGGTTCTCTCCCTCCAGTACGAAGACCGGATAGATGAGATCATCCACGGTCAGAACATTCTCCCGGACCAGGCGGCGGCTGAAGTCATGTTTGCGCAAACGGCGCGGGCGGCGGGCCGGAAAGGCAGCGGCAACGAATTGGGTCATAACGGTACCTCATCAAGGCGAAAGAAGGCTCTGCTAGTCGCCCGGGTATGGGCCAGCAGTTGGTTCACCGGTTCCCCGCGGAGCATGGCGATGCTGGCCGCGATATGGGGCAGGAAGGCCGGTTCATTGCGGCGGGATTTGGGTTTCGGGCTCAGATCCCGCGGCAGCAGATAGGGGGCATCGGTTTCGATCATCAGGCGACCGGCGGGGATCTGCGGCACCAGGGCGCGGAGCTCCTCCCCCCGACGTTCATCGCAGACCCAGCCCGTCACGCCGATGTGCAGCCCCAGGGCCAGACACTCGGCCAACTCGTCACCGTTACCGGTAAAGCAGTGCAACACGGCGCCGGGCAGTTGCGACATCCAGGGTTCGAGCAGGGCCACGAAACGCGCATGGGCATCGCGACAGTGCAGAAATACCGGCCGCTGCAGCTCGGCGGCCAACTCCAGCTGGGCGCTGAAGGCGGCTTCCTGTGCCGGGCGAGGGGAAAAGTCGCGATTAAAATCGAGTCCACACTCGCCGATGGCCACGACCTGAGGCTGGGTGGCCAGCTCCCGCAGGGCTTGCGCGCTCTGGCTGTCCCAGTGGCGGGCATCATGGGGGTGGACCCCTGCGGTGCTGAAGGCATAGCCGGGCCAACGCTGGGCCAATTCGGCGGCGGCGGCACTCTCGGCCAGATCGGTACCGGTCAGGATCAAGGCCTCGACCCCAGCGTCGCGAGCCCGCTGCACCACGGCATCCTGGTCATGGGCGAACTGGGCATTCCCCAGATTCAGGCCAATATCAATCATGGGGTATCCTCCGGCGGGGCTGGCTTACGGTAGAAGCGGCCCATGATCAGCCCCAGCTCGAAGAGCAGACAGATAGGGACTGCCAGCAGGGTTTGCGAGAGCACGTCGGGCGGGGTGAGAAACATGGCGACCACAAAAGCCCCGACGATGAAATAGGGACGTTTCTCGGCCAGGGCCTGGGGTGTGGTGGCGCCACTCCAGCACAGCAGGCAGACGGCAACAGGCACCTCGAAGGCCAGGCCAAAGGCGAAGAACATGCCCATGATAAAGCTCAGATAACTGGCAATGTCGGTGGCCATAGTGACGCCTTCCGGTGCCGTCTGGGCGAAGAAGCTGAACACCATGGGGAAGACCACAAAATAGGCGAACAGCATGCCGAGGTAATAGAGCCCGGTACTGGCCACCACCAAGGGTAATACCATCTTGCGTTCATGTTGATACAGGCCTGGCGCCACAAACGCCCAGATCTGGTACAGCACGTAGGGGATAGCCACAAACAACGCCACATACAGGGTCAGCTTCATCGGGATCATGAAGGGGGTGGTGACATCGGTGGCGATCATCTGCGCACCGCTGGGCATGTTTCGCAACAGGGGCAGCGCCAGCAGATGGTAGATATCGTTGGCGAAGTAGATCAGCACCACAAACAGGGCCGCAACGGCCGCCAGCGAGCGTAACAGACGGCGGCGCAATTCCAGCAAATGGCTGATCAGCGGTTGTTGATGAAGGGTCATGTCTGTTTGTCACTGTCGGCGGAGGTACGGGGGGGAGAGGCGCCCACGTTTCCGGCGCCCAAGTTGCCGACGCCCATGTTTTCGGCACGTTGCACCGCGGCCGCCTTGAGCTCGGCAATCGCCTGCTGGATCTCGGTCGCCACGGCGGTTTGCGATGATGGCAAGGGCTCGGCGGCAGCTATGTGAGGGGGCTGCAGGTCGGGTGTTTGCTCCGGTTTGAGCGGACCGAGTGCCAGTTCATGTTCAAATTCGGATTTCACCGCATTCAGGGTCGAGCGGGCGATGCGAACCCAGTGCGCCACGCTGCGGACGGCAACCGGCATGCGCTCAGGCCCCAGGACGACCAGAGCGACAATGGCGCAGAGTACCAGCTCCCAGAAGCCGACATCGAACATGGCTTACTTATCCTGCGGCGTATCGGTGGCGGCAGGTTTTTTCGGCGAGGGTTCGGCGTCGGCATGAAACTGGGCATCGGCCAGTTGTTCCGGCTCTACGGGGGGCTTGTCGGCCTTGGGCTCATCATGCAGCGCCTTCTTGAAATCGCGCAGGGCGCTGCCCAGATCCCCGCCCATGTTGCGCAGCTTCTTGGTGCCGAACAGGATCAGCACGATGAAGGCGATGAGCAGGAGTTCGGTAATACTAAAATGCATGATTCACCTCACGTTGAGTGGCGGTCAGGTTGAGCCGGCTATCCGTTATGGAGCCGGTGGGCGAGTTCAGTGACGTTGGGCGGCCATCGCGCGCCAGCCCGCGAGCCAGAACAGGGCGGCAGCCACTATGCCGCATACGCCGAGATTGTGGAACCGGCTTTCGAGTAACAGACAACTGCCGATGAGCACAGCGCCGCCGATGCCAAGCAGATAGCGGGCCCGGCCTTGCTGCTGGTGCTGCCGCTGGAACTGGTGCGAGAGCCGATCCAGTTGATGCTGCTGACGCTGCGCCTGTTGCAGGGCATCGTAAACCAGATCCGGCAACTGGGGCAGTTTCTCCAGCCAGAAGGGTGCATTCTCCTGCAGGGCGCGCCAGGCGGCTTGCGGGCCAATTTGTTGTCGCATCCAGCGTTCGAGAAAGGGCTTGGCGGTCTGCCACAGATCCAGCTGTGGATAGAGCTGGCGGCCCAGTCCTTCGACATATAGCAGGGTCTTTTGCAGTAACACCAACTGGGGTTGCACCTGCATATTGAAGCGTCGGGCGGTGTTGAATAGATTCAACAACACCTGACCGAACGAGATCTCGGCCAGTGGCTTGGCAAAGATGGGCTCGAGCACGGTACGCAGTGCCGATTCGAACTCTTCCACCTTGGTATCGGGCGGAACCCAACCCGATTGCACATGCAGCTCGGCAACCCGGCGGTAATCCCGATTGAAGAAGGCGAGGAAGTTCTCCGCCAGATAGCGTTTATCGGCGCGATTCAGGGTACCGACGATACCGCAGTCGATGCCAATCCACAGTGGATCGTCGGGATGTTCATAAGAGACAAAGACATTGCCTGGATGCATATCGGCGTGGAAAAAGCTGTCGCGGAATACCTGGGTGAAGAACACCTCCACCCCGCGTTCGGCCAGCAGTTTCAGGTTGGTGCCATTGGCTTCCAGAGCGGGTCGGTCGGAGACCGGAATACCGTAGATGCGCTCCATCACCAGCACATTCTCCCGGCACAGATCGGTATGGATGCGCGGGACGTAGAGCAGGGGCGAGCCCTCGAAGTTTCGGCGCAGCTGGATGGCATTGGCCGCTTCACTCATCAGGTTCAGCTCATCGAGCAGCGTCTTGCGATATTCCCGCACCACCTCCACCGGACGCAGGCGATTGCGCGGCACCAGCCAGGCCACCAGGCGAGCCAAGGCTTCAAGCAACTCCAGGTCGGCATCGATCACCGGGCGGATATCCGGGCGGATCACCTTCAGCACCACTTCTTCGCCACTGCTTTTGAGCCGTGCGGTATGCACCTGGGCAACGGACGCCGAGGCGAGTGGGGTCTCGTCAAAGTCATCAAACAGGGCTTCGATGGGTTGCTTCAGGCTGTGCTCAATCTGCTGACGGGCCAGGGCGCCCGGAAACGGTGGCACCCGATCCTGCAGCAGGGCCAGCTCTTCAGCCAGATCGGGCGGCAGCAGGTCACGGCGCGTGGAGAGCATCTGTCCGAACTTGATAAATACTGGACCCAGGGCTTCGAAAGCGAGTCGCAGCCGTTTGCCTTGTGAGGCGGTGGGGTGGCGGTTGCGTAACCAGAACAAGCTGCGGCGCCAGATGCGGATAGGCCAGGGCTGCCACTGCCGGGGCAGTAATTCATCCAGACCGTGCTGGAGCAGAACCGCACCGATGCGGTACAGGCGGCGTAACTCGCGCAGTCTCATAGTCCAATCCTGTGAGCCAGTTTTTCCAGGCGCAGCGCCGTGCTATCAAATTGCTGTTTGAGCGCGCGGACATCGTCACTGAAGCAGGCCACTTCCAGAGGACCGGGGGCGAGACGCGCCTCTTCAGTGACATATTCCGCCACGTCCTGACGCAGCAGACCCCGCTGTTGGCGCAGGCTCTGGTGCAGACTACGGACGGAGTGGCAGAGAGTATGGGCGATGACATCCCCGGTGTAGCGGGCCAGATGCCCTTCCCAGTCGATGTGCAACTCACCCAGCAGGATCGCGAACTGGTTGAACAGGGCGGGGTCGCCCTGCAGATCGACCCTGCCTTCACGGATCAGCGGCGTGAGCTGGTTCTTGTCCCGCAAGCGGGGCAGGGCATCGAGGTTCAGGCTGATCCCGGCATCGGCGGCACCGCTATAGCGGGTCAGAATATCCACCTGGCTGGGCGAAAACACCAGCCACAGCGGTTTCAGTTCACGGATATCCAGCTGCAGCACCTTGCCATGCAATGGCTGACGGCGAAAGGCGGCGCGTTCATCCAGCGCCAGCAACTGATTCAGCGCAGTTTCCAACCCGGCGGTGAGCAGGATCTCCAGTGGCATTGGCAGCGGCAATGACATCGCAACTCCTGAATTTTAGAATTTGTAACCGCGGTGCAGGGCGACGACGCCTTGGGTCAGATTGAAATACTCGACGGCTTCGAAGCCGACCGCCTCCATCATGCCCTTGAGGGTTTCCTGGTCCGGATGCATACGGATCGATTCGGCCAGATACTGATAGCTGTCTCCATCTTGCGCCACCAGTTGGCCCATTTTCGGCAGTATGTGAAACGAATAGAGGTCATAGAGTTTGGCCATCAATTCGCTGGTGGGTTTGGAGAACTCCAGCACCAGCAGGCGTCCTCCGGGCTTCAACACCCGGAACATGGAGGCCAACGCCTTGTCTTTGTCGGTGACGTTTCGTAGGCCGAAGCCGATGGTGATGAGGTCAAAATGGTTATCCGGGAAGGGCAAGGCTTCGGCATTGGCCTGGACGTAACGGATGTTATCGACCAGACCGAGATTGCGCAGTTTGTCGCGACCGACCTTGAGCATGGAGTCGTTGATATCCGCCAGCACCACTTCCCCAGTTTCACCGACGATGCGCGAGAAACGGGCGGTCAGATCGCCGGTGCCGCCTGCCAGATCCAGCGCTTTATGGCCGGGACGCAGACCGGCACAATCGATGGCAAAGCGTTTCCACAGACGATGGATGCCAAACGACATCAGATCGTTCATCAGGTCATACTTGGCGGCGACGGAATGAAACACACCCGCCACCATCTGCTCTTTCTCGTGGGCAGCGACTGTCTTGTAGCCAAAATGCGTTGTTTCGTCACTCATCTCTAGATCCGTTCTCTGGTCCAAAAAACAGCCGCAGTGTATCGCAATTTACGGTCGAGATCAGGGAGAAGAGGACAGGGTTGTCGACGATGTGGCAGAAAACCGCGTGCCAATCGGCTAGGTGATGGGTTCGGGATCGGGTCCGGGATTCTGAGCATCGTTGATATGGATATGAAAACGGGAGAGCAGTTGCCGCTCATGGGGGGATAACCCCTGTGCCAGAGTGCCATACCAGATTTCAGCTTCCGCTATGGAGTGATGAGCCAAGATCCGCGAGGCAATGATCAGTAATTGAGGCAACGACGGCTGGATGGGCAGTATGGAGGAGAGTCGCGACGCAGCGGGCGCAGGATCCAGATAACTGCGCAGCAGCAACTGCAATTGTTCGAAGGCTTGAGCATGTTCTTGTTGTACCTCCAGAGCATTACAGAAGTTCATCCGCATGTAGGGGATGCTGTAATGGCTGGCCGCTCCGGTGGTGGTGCATAAATCCAGAGCCTGTTCATAGGCGGGCTGACTGGTAGCAAAATCCTTGGCCAAGGTGGCAGCGGTTGCCAGATTGAACCAGGCATCGGGGGTATTCTGTTGTTCGGCGACAAAGCGGAAGTAACTGACCGCCTCGTCATGCCGGTGATTGTTCAGATGAGCATGAGCCAGAATTTTACAGGCTTCGATGAGCTCCTGGGGGCTACCGCGCTCCAACAACACACCGGCGGCACTGACCACAGAATCCAATTGGTTATCCTGAAGTTCGCGCCAGAGCCCACTAAACAGCAACGCCTCCCGCTCGGCGCTCTGGTTGGGCGGTGATTTTTTTGCGGATTCTCTGAGTTGTGCCTGGTGCCATTGTTCCCTAATCCATTGCAACATGCTCTCTACCCGTATTGAATTAGCCGGTGCTCTCATCCTTGAGGCCGTTCTGACGGCGAATAATGCACTGACTGTTGGCTGCAATGCCGTAGCCGCGATTCCATTTTTTACAAAATTTTACAAAATGGCGGAACCGACAGGCCGGGAGGTTCGATTTTATGCGCTGGATCTGAGTTTTAGGGGGTTTTGTGTCAAGTGTCAATTGAGTCAGCAATCGAAAGTTAAACTTTGCGTTCCCCATCATTTGGATGGTCTTTAGGCCATGTGTGCTGGATTTTGCTCTGCTACGGCTCTAAGGCGTAACCCCTTGTACCGCCAGCCGGGATCACGGATGATAAATTCCTGTTTTTTCCGAATGCCCATGAGTTCAAATACCGTGACCAACCCGACCGCGAAAGAGCAACTTCCTGCCCGGGAGAGCGTTTGCCACGAGTGTGATTTATTGGTGGCCGTCCCGGCATTGCAGGAGGGAGAACAGGCGCTTTGCCCGCAGTGCGGTAATGTACTGGCGCATCTGCCGAACAATCCCCGGGTGGGGCCACCGGTCTTTGCGCTGACCAGTATTATCATGCTGATGTGTGCCAATGTGTTGCCATTCTTGGCTATCAACGCTCAGGGGATGGTCAATAGCATGAGCCTGTTCGAAGCGGCCTCGGTGCTGTTCAGCGAGGAGTACCGAGTCTTGTCGGTGTTGGTATTCCTGTGCATGCAATTGTTGCCGCTGTGTTGTCTGGGGCTGGTCTGTTATCTCTATCTGGGGTTCCGCTTAAGGCGACGGCCACCACCTTTGGCTGCATCTGCAACCCGGTGGCTATTTTTGCTTTTGCCTTGGAGCATGGTCGAGGTGTTTCTGGTGGGAGTGCTCATCAGCCTCATCAAGATCGCGTCACTGGCCCAGATCTCGGTCGGTTCAGGTTTCTGGTGTTTCTGCGTGTTCAGTCTCTCCTATTTAAAAAGCATGTTGTACTTGGACAAGGGCTGGATGTGGGAGCAGATCCGCGGCCCGATGCCGGAAATTCCCTTGTTGCTGGAGGGACAGAATGCTCTGGCGCAAGGGGTAACCCATTGCCATGGTTGTGATGGCATTCTGCTGGCCGATGCCGTGCGTTGTCCCCGTTGCCAGAGCGTGGTGCATACGCGTATCCCCCACAGCATCGAATACTGTGTAGCGCTGCTGATCACCTCCTGCATCCTTTATATTCCGGCCAATCTGCTGCCTATCATGGTGACAGAAAGCCTGGGTACTAATATCTATTCCACGATCCTAGCTGGGGTGATCCTGCTGTGGAACATGGGCTCTTATCCGATCGCCATCGTCATTTTCGTGGCCAGTGTTTTGGTGCCGATCGCCAAGATCCTGGCACTGTTCTGGCTCTGCTATACCGTGCGGAAGGGAGAGGTTCACCATCGGCGAGGCCGAACCCGTCTCTATCGGCTGACCGAGTTTGTTGGCCGCTGGTCTATGGTGGATGTGTTTGTGGTTGCGATCTTGGTGGCCTTGATCCGGATGGGTAAGCTGATGTCCATCTATCCCGGTGCGGCAGCGATGGCGTTTGCTGGTGTGGTGGTGGTGACCATGATTGCCGCCATGTTGTTTGATCCGAGACTGATCTGGGATCGTCGTCCGCGCTGAGTCAGCGCTGGAGCTTGCCGTCCGGATAAAACTCCGTATAATGCGCCGCCTTGCCTGCCGCCGGGCGCGGATCCACACTGGATCCTGAGCGTGCCGCGAAAGAAAGTAGTCAAGGCTGTTTGACGGGTTCCCTAACCCCGTCTGACGGATCTGAATCATCAAAAAGGACACAATATGCAGTTATCTCCCGCGCACTATCAGACGGCGCTTATTCGTCTGTCCCTGTTCCATGTGGCTATTATTGCTGCGAGTAATTATCTGGTTCAGCTGCCCATCAGCCTGTTCGGATTGCACACCACCTGGGGTGCATTTACTTTTCCGTTCATCTTTTTGGCAACGGATCTGACCGTCCGGATCTTCGGTGCCGAATTGGCGCGCCGCATCATTCTGGTCGTGATGATGCCTGCCTTGCTGGTTTCCTATCTGTTAGGGGTGGTGTTCTTTGAAGGCCAGTTCCAGGGAGCCGGACAGTTAGCGCAGTTCAATCTGTTCGTGGCGAGAATCGCCTGCGCCAGTTTTATGGCCTATTTGCTGGGGCAGATCCTGGATGTTTCGGTGTTTAACCGCCTGCGTCAGCTCAAGGCCTGGTGGGTGGCTCCGGTGGCCTCCACCATAGTCGGTAATTTGTTGGATACGGTGGCATTCTTTTTCATCGCGTTCTGGCGTAGCCCGGATGCCTTCATGGCCGCCCATTGGGTCGAGATTGCAACGGTGGACTATGGAGTGAAGCTGCTGATCAGTATCGGATTGTTTGTGCCTGCGTATGGTGTCTTGTTGCGCTATCTCATGGCGAAGTTGTTGGGGTCCCAACAGGCCGAGTTGAATCGCCAATTGAGTTAGGGCGGATCGATTTATGTGGGCAGATTCAAATGACCTGTTGTGTAGTTTGTGATCTGCCGCAAATCCATACGCTTCGAAAGTGCGGAAAGTGTCCGCCTTGCCGTTCTTCCCTACTGTCAGGTAGCGGAAAAAAGTCAGTTTTTGTGGTTCTGCTGTAGACGTCGCGAATGTTTTCCACATTGACCGAGATCAGGATCCTGTGCGATTCAGGATCCTTCATTATTTAACTTGCTGATATGCATAGTTAAATTCGTGTTTTCATTTCGAGTGAAAGCACCATTTGTTGATCCTTGTTTTTTCCTCAACAGAGATATCCACAGCTTGTTAAAATTATGCACAGGTTGCGCCGTGGCCGAATCGAGGTCGCTGTGGCATCCTTAGCCCACTTCCGAATTCTGCAGGACCCGCTTCATGACAAGCCCAGCTCCGCTCATCCTGGTGGATGGCTCTTCCTACCTTTATCGTGCCTTTTTTGCCTCGCAACAGGCTGATTTGCGGACTGCCGCCGGGGTGCCTACGGGCGCGATTCGCCTGATGACCAATATGTTGCGTAGTCTGCTCAAGCAGTATCCGAACTCTCCGGTTGCCGTGGTGTTTGATGCCAAGGGTAAGAGCTTCCGTAACGATCTCTATCCGGAATACAAGGCTAATCGCGCAGCAATGCCGGATGAGCTACGGACTCAGATTGCGCCGATCCATACCATTATTCGCGCTATGGGCTTGCCGCTGCTGGTGATTGATGGCGTGGAGGCGGATGACGTCATCGGGACGCTGGCACGTCAGGCCACCGAGCAACAGATCGAGATCCTGATCAGTACCGGTGATAAAGATATGGCGCAGTTGGTGTCTCCCCATGTGACGCTGATCGATACCATGAAAGGTGAGACCACGGATCGGCAAGGGGTGATCGATCGTTTTGGCGTGCCGCCCGAGCTCATTATCGACTATCTGGCGTTGATGGGCGATTCCAGCGACAACATCCCGGGTATGGCGGGCGTCGGTCCGAAAACCGCGGTGGCGCTGTTGCAGGGGATTGGCAGTATCAATGAGGTGGCGAATAACCTGGATCGGGTGGCCGCGCTGGCGTTTCGTGGCAGCAAAGGCTTTGCCGAGAAATTCCGCGAGCAGGAGGCGGTGGTTCGCCTTTCCTATGAACTGGCAACCATCAAGACCGATGTCGAGCTGGAAGTGGGAATTACCGACATTACCCAGCCGACGCCGGATCACCAAGCCTTGCAGGCGCTGTATCGGGAATACGAATTCAAGGGGCTGATGGAAGAGGAAGGTAGTGCGGCGGCGGCGGCCGAGGCGCAATCCGCTTTGCCGAAGGCGCCAGATGCGGTGAGCTATCACACCATCCTCGACGAGGCTGATTTTGCTCTCTGGTTACAGCGTTTGGCTGAGGCCGAACTGTTTGCCTTTGATACCGAGACCGATGCTCTGGATTACATGCAAGCCCGGATTGTGGGTGTCTCTTTTGCGGTAACGGCTGGGGAAGCAGCTTATCTGCCCTTGGCCCACGACTACCTGGGCGCTCCGGCACAGCTGGATCGGGATGCCACCTTGGCCCGTCTCAAGCCACTGCTGGAGGATGCCAGCAAACTGAAAGTTGGCCAGAATCTGAAGTTTGATCGCAACGTGTTGCGCAATCATGGCATTGAATTGCGGGGCATTGCCTTCGATACCATGCTCGAATCCTATGTGCTGGACTCCACGGCGACCCGGCACAATATGGATGATTTGGCGGCCAAGTATCTGGGGGTCAAGACCGTGACCTTCGAAGAGATCGCAGGCAAAGGCGTCAAGCAGCTGACCTTCAACCAGATTGAACTGGAGAAGGCGGCCCCCTATGCGGCTGAAGATGCCGATATTACCTTGCGGCTGCATCAGACCCTGTGGCCACAAGTTGCGGCGGTACCGGCGTTAAAGTCGGTGCTGGAGAGCATAGAGCTACCGCTGGTGCCGATCCTAGCTGATATGGAGCGCTGTGGGGCGCTGATTTCCGTTCCTAAGCTGGCCGAGCAGAGTCAGCAAATCGAAGTGCGGTTACATGAACTGGAGCTGCAGGCCCATGCCATGGCTGGGCAGGCGTTTAATCTGGCATCGCCGAAACAGTTGGCGGAAATTTTGTTTGAAAAGCTGGGGCTGCCGATCCTGAAAAAGACGCCCAAAGGCGCCCCCTCCACCGCGGAAGAGGTATTGGCCGAGCTAGCGGAAACCTACGAGTTGCCACGCCTGCTGCTGGAGCATCGCACCTTGGCCAAGTTGAAATCCACCTACACGGATAAACTGCCGTTGATGGTGAATGCGACGACCGGACGGGTGCATACCTCCTATCATCAGGCGGTCACGGCAACCGGACGTCTCTCCTCCACCGATCCAAACTTGCAAAATATACCGATCCGCAGCGAAGAAGGACGACGGATCCGCCAGGCTTTCATTGCGGCGCCGGGCTACAAGCTGGTGGCGGCGGATTATTCGCAAATCGAATTGCGGATCATGGCGCATCTGTCTGAGGACCCAGGTCTGTTAAGCGCATTTGCGGCGGGACAGGATATTCACCGCGCAACGGCAGCCGAAATCATGGGCATCGCCCCTGCTGACGTCACCACCGAGCAACGGCGTAACGCCAAGGCGATCAACTTCGGTCTGATCTATGGCATGAGTGCATTTGGTCTGGCCAAGCAACTGGGTATTCCGCGCAGTGAGGCACAGCACTATATGGATCGCTATTTTACTCGCTACCCAGGTGTACAGCGCTATATGGAGCGCACCCGGGCCCAAGCCGAGGTGCAGGGCTATGTCGAAACCCTGTTTGGTCGTCGTCTCTACCTCCCTGATATTCGCGCCCGTAATCAGGGATTGCGCAAGGCAGCCGAGCGGGCCGCCATCAATGCGCCGATGCAGGGTACGGCTGCTGACATTATCAAGCGGGCTATGATTCAACTCGCCGAGTGGCTGCCAAGCTGTGAGACAGGCAGCATCCGTATGTTGATGCAGGTGCACGATGAATTGGTGTTTGAGGTTCGTGAGGACAAAGTCGACGGCTATATGCCGGAAATTCGCCGCTTGATGAGTCAGGCCGCCGAATTGGCCGTGCCGCTCGAGGTGGGGATTGGTGTCGGCGATAACTGGGATCAGGCGCATTAACTGCAGCTTGTGCGGCTATTTTTCTGGCACCCAGAAAAAAGTTCTTCGGATGTAGGAACTTTCGTCGAAATCTGCTGACTAACTTAATAGCAGAAATTGGACCATTTTGTAGACCTCCCTCGTGGAGGTCTTTTTTTATCTGCAGATTAGATGACCCTAGATATTGGTCGATCAGCGTCGCAATGGGGGAGTGCTCCTGCTTATTTGGGCGATGAGGCCATTGAAAATGTTACCAGTCACGTCCTGACTTTTTTACACCATAAATTGCTTGGCATGGCCCCGGCACGGGGCGTAGAGTTTGAGGGGTAGGGTACAGAGGTAAGATATTCCATCTTACACATTTTGCTTTGAGACATAGTCAGGCTGCTTAGCCGCCCCGGTGATGATTCACCGGGGCTTTTTTATTGGTGAGGCAATCATGCCGAAGAATATGAGGATTGGCGCGATATGAGTGATGAAATAGAGTAATTACTGCATTTTATTTATTCGTAGCTGCTATAATTAACCCAGCGCTTGCAAGGCCGATTGCCAGATCCGTCTTGCAGGTTAGCGCCTCCCCCTTTGAGACCTTGTCTCCTAACGCCAGATGAAGATCTGGCGTTTTTTTAATGCCATCTGTAATAAAATTACGTTTTTGGTTTCCTGTTCTGACTTTTGTTTTGTTATCAATTTAATATTCTTTTGAAAGCGCTATCTGTTGCTGCCATATGTCGATGGTGATTGCTGATGGCATAAAAAAACCGCCACGTGGGCGGTTTTTAAAGTGAAATCAAATTTCGGAATTACTCAGCGTTGGTTTCTTCTTCCGGCCCTGCATCGGCGTAATACCACTCGGTTAATACCTCGGCCAGCAGATCTATGCCGAGACCTTTCAGGGACGAGAATGCTTCTACGCGCACTAAATGCCCGAATGGCAGTACATCCTGGCGGACTTGCTGCACGATATTTTTCCGGGGGCCGGCATTGAACTTGTCGGCCTTGGTCAGAAGCACCAGCACCGGCAACTCGTTGCTGGAGGCCCACTCCAGCAGCTGCTGATCAGTGTCTTTGAGCGGATGGCGAATATCCATTAACAGAACCAGCCCTTTGAGCGACTCTCGTTTTTGCAGATATTCAGAGAGTGAAGCCTGCCATTTACGCTTCATCTCTTCCGGTACTTGGGCATAGCCATAGCCGGGTAGATCGACGAGGCGTCGGCCAGGCTCCAGCTCAAACAAGTTAATCAGTTGGGTACGACCAGGGGTCTTACTGGTCCGTGCCAAGTTTTTGTGGTTGGTCAGAGCGTTGAGTGCTGAGGATTTTCCTGCATTGGAACGCCCCGCAAAGGCCACCTCGACACCGCTATCATCCGGAAGGTGGCGAATATCCGGGGCGCTGGTCACAAAGTGCACCTTGTTAAAGTTCAGGGTTGGCGTTTGCACGGTTAAATTCCCATTATCAAAAAAGTGAAGAGTCTTGCTGAGTCTCAAATGGCGGCCATCAACCGCCTAGTTGCTCATATAGTATCATGAGTCATGGCGTTATGGCTTGCCAGACGCGTAGCGCGGTTTTTGGCGATGAGAAACCCGATGGAGTCTATGGCGATGAATGCGGAACATGGGGAGCAAGCATACCAGACATACCAGAACCCGCTGCTGACGCCGATCTTGGCTCAGTTGTTGGCCGATGCCCCGGTTCATAAGCTGCATGAGTTGATGCAATGTCTGGCGAATCAAGGTTGTCTCCCTGATTGGGAAACTACGGCTGAAATACAACTGTTTCGTACCAATTTCCTGCTCATGAATGGTTTGTATCAATTGCAGCAGCGACTGTTGGAATGTGGAACCTGGTTGCAGGTGATACCATTGGCCCTGCAGCTGGTACCCATTCCGGCTGGGCACCCCGGGTTGCAACAGGCGGATCCGCTGCGGGATTACTATCTCGATTGGCGCAACTGTTTCGTGGCGACCCAGCGAGAGGTTGAACTTCTACTGCATGATTTTTGGCGGATTTACGCGGCTAGACCGACACTCTCTGCGCAGGTGCGTCGCCAGGCGCTAGCAACGCTGGGTCTGAGGGATACCGCCACGTATCCGATGATCCGTCAGCGCTGGAAACAACTGGCGCTCCAGCATCACCCGGACCGGCAAGGCGATGCATTGCAGTTCATGGCTATCCGACTGGCATGGGAGCAGCTGCGGGATTATTCCTCCGCTGTTTAACGAATGGTGGATAGCCAGAGGTGCGTCGCTGATGAGCTCAGCCCGAGCTGAAGATGGGGTGACATTATTGAATGCGCTGACGATGGAATAAAAAACCGCCCGTAGGCGGTTTGATAATAAGGTTACAGGCCTAGCGAGGCCAGCAGGTCATCGTGATCGTCATTGCCTTGACTGGCCGGTGCGGCACTGCCGTGAGAGCCCATGTTTTCGCCATTGGCGACACTGCGCAGCAGGCTATCCGGATCGACTACTTCATGACGAGTAAAGTCATGCAACTGGATGAACTCGGTTTTATCCATCGCCAGCTCCATGTAGAAGATATTGTTCTTCTCGGTGAAGAAGGAGACGCGACGAGCTTGAGGACGATCCAGGTTGGTATCGACCGAAATCAGTACCTGTTTATTCAGGGTCAGCATCTTCGGCTGACTCTGGCTGATCGAGGTTTGCAGCTCCTGGCTCACCTTGTTGGTAAAATCCCCCAGGATTTGGTTCATCAATTCACCCATGACGTTACCGACTTCGTCTGAGGTGTGCAGGGTGGCCAGCTCTTCCTTCGGTATTCCCATGTTCATCAGATAGTTCTGATACACCTCGAGGGCGGCGGCGGCGGTAAAGTTAATCACCACCAACCCAGAAAATGCACCGTCGAATAATACAAAACAGCCGATGTCAGGCCGCAAGCAGGTCTTGCTGATCCGCTGTACCATGGGTGAGTAGTTGACTTCATGGTGGGTGGCTTCGGTCAGAACGCTGCTGACGGAATGACACAATTTGAGCAGGATATCTTCGGTCGAAATCGGTGCGTTTTTCTTTGTCTTCATCATAGTCGCGATACCAGGAGGGACATGCCTCGCCCTCCCGTGAGGCCGCTAACAGGCGTGGCCGCCAGCGGTGGTGATAATTCTGATCCAGATTATGGCAGAGTCGATGCGCCACTGTTGGGATCTTGGCGATCTTCTCATGGTTTTGTGTTGCTGTTCCGCCGCCGCAATGCTTCGAGAACAATCGTGAATTGATACGGCATGATCAACAACAGACCGCTGACCAGTAATACCGGGGTATAGAACGGAAAACGCCATGCTTCCGGCATCAACTGCACGATTTCAAAATGCTCTATGATGCCCCACAGCATGAGCACAGAGCCCAGAATATCCAGGATCAATAGTGGTAGGGGGGCTTTCAGGGGTTGGCTCATGGTCCACTCCATGGTTCAAGAACGAATACCGCGTAAGGATACCTGGAGTCCACGGCCTTGTGCATGACCTGTGCAGGCGAAATCGGTCTTTTTTCGCCTATTCTTGAGGAGGAATTTGGGGGCTTGCCCCTTTCATGTCACAATGCTGCCCCATTGGCCAGTCGGCCCTTCATTCATCATTATGTAAGCCGGAGATCACCATGGCTGACACGCAAAAGCCCCGTCAGACGTCGCCGAAGGGCAAGGTCCATAAGAGAAACGAATCGCAAGAAAGTGCCCATGCGGCGCGTCAACGCAAACGCGATAATAAGCGGAAAGGTCTGAAGGCTGGTTCTCGTCAGGCCGTTGAACAAGAAACCTCCGGCATCAAGAGCGGCAGCGGTAGTAAAGATCCCCGCGTTGGCTCTCGCAAGCCGGTCGCTCTGGTCGTTGAACCGGCGAAAAAGCCTGTGGCAGCAAAGACGGCAAAAGCGGTGAAAACTGCGGAGCAGATTGCTGAGCAGCAGGCTAAACAACTGCAGTTGAAGTTGGAACAGGAGTTGGCGGCCATCGAGAACGATGAACGTCTGAATCTGTTACTGGATCGCCTGGATGACGGTCTGAGCGTGTCTGCCGACGACGAGGCTTGGCTTGATGCCCGTCTGGCGCGCCATCAGGAGTTGTTAGTCGCGTTGGGGATGGATGACGATGATGACGACGACGTGGCTGAACCGGCCTCGCCCGATGATTTGTTGCAGCGTTTTATTAACGATGATTTTGATCCCAGCGAGATCGATCCTGAGTATAAACCCAGTAAAAAGTAACACAGAGCGGCGAGCGTGCTGCGGTATTGAACGTTGAATTCCGGAGGTTAGGGTGCAGTTTGACAAGGTCGTGTGGGATGAAGCGCTCATCCAAAAATACAACTAC
Organism: Pseudaeromonas pectinilytica; assembly: GCF_054780855.1. NCBI lineage: Bacteria > Pseudomonadati > Pseudomonadota > Gammaproteobacteria > Aeromonadales > Aeromonadaceae > Pseudaeromonas > Pseudaeromonas pectinilytica. Next base: position 44,885 of record NZ_BAAGVN010000026.1, on the reverse strand, counting down.
AGCGGACCTCGCTACACCTCGTATCCGACCGCCCTGGAATTTAGCGAAGAATTCGGTGTCGATGATTTTTTGTATGCTGCCGCAGAGTATCCTGAACGGCCTCTCTCGTTGTATGTGCATATTCCGTTCTGCCACATGCTCTGTTACTACTGTGCCTGCAACAAGATAATCACTCGACAAACGCGTAAGGCCGCTGAATATCTGGAATACCTCGAGCAGGAAATCGCCCATCTAGCTCCACGATTTGCCAATCGCACCGTCACCCAGTTGCACTGGGGTGGTGGAACACCGACCTATCTTTCTCCTGACGAGATCCGGCAGTTGATGGCGTTGTTACGACGCTATTTCAATTTTGCGGATCAGGGGGAAATCAGCATTGAAGTCGATCCGCGGGAAATCGAACTCTCGATGCTGGATGTGCTCCAGGAAGTTGGCTTTAATCGCCTGAGTATTGGCGTTCAGGATTTTAATCATGAGGTTCAGGTCGCGGTAAATCGCGTTCAGGATAATGATTTCATCCGTGCGCTTCTGGTTCGGAGCAAGGAACTTGGATTTCGCTCGACCAATCTGGATTTGATTTACGGTCTGCCGTTACAGACTCGCGCCAGTTTCCGCCATACCTTGGAAGAGGTGGTTAAGACGGCACCCGCCAGACTCTCCATCTTCAATTACGCCCATTTGCCCAGTCGTTTTGCCGGCCAACATAAAATTAAAGATGAAACCTTGCCGCCAGCCGCTGAAAAATTGGCCATGTTGCAGGACACCATCGAGTTTTTGACTGCCGAAGGCTATCAATACATCGGCATGGATCATTTTGCCTTGCCGGATGATGAGTTGGCAGTCGCGCAGCGAGAAGGCAAGCTGCATCGTAACTTCCAGGGCTATACCACCCAGGGTGAGTGTGATCTGCTCGGTTTGGGCGTTTCGTCGATCAGTATGTTGGGCGATGCTTATTCCCAGAACCAGAAGGATCTGAAACTCTATTATGCGGCGATTGAAGCGCAGGGTCAGGCACAGTGGAAAGGTTGCCGTTTGAATCGAGATGACCAGATCCGCCGGGATGTGATCAAGCAACTCATCTGCAATTTCCAGCTGAACTTCACCGAAATTGCCGAGCGCTATGATCTTTGTTTCAACGACTATTTTGCTCAGGACCTGGCGTTACTGCAGACGTTTATTGATGATGGTCTGGTCACTCGTGACGATGACGGTGTTCGAGTGAATACCACTGGCCGCTTACTGATCCGCAATATCTGTATGTGTTTTGATATCTATCTGCGGCAGCGAGCCCGCCAACAACAGTTTTCTCGGGTCATCTGATCCCTTCTTCGTGACAACTTCAGCGGCGCCATCCTGGCGCCGTTTTTGTTACTCCCGACTGGACAATCCATGTTCGCGACCTGATCCGTGAACCGAGCGGAAAGGATATTGACCGCAATTGTCTATCTGTCCTCCATCTTTGATGGTTTTTTCTCCTCTTTTTATCTCCTGCTCGCTTGACCCTCTGCGCGCGCTATTCTGCGGCCGATGCCTCTGTCACCGTTAGAACCGACTGGAATTGGGGCCTGGGCCGAACGTTCACCGTGCCACTTGAATTTTCGCCAGATTAATATTCTTTATATGTGTCATATATTGGTTTTAGTTGGAGTTATTTTCTATCTTTACCATGAAATGGTGCTAATTATTCGAGATTTGTTGGTGTTCTATTTTGGTGAAAATCTACCCTTTATTGTGCTGGATCTCGTGTAAGACTGAAGGGTATAAGACAAACTCTTTATAAATCATACTGTTAATTTTTGGCATATAGTTTGCTGATTTATGGCTAGTTACTGGTTTTATCATCTGGTTTGCAACTGAATGACTCGATGAATGAATGGATAACTGGAAGAACAATAAAACAAGCTGCTACGGATATTGCTACCTACCTAAATGACAGGAGTTCAGTATGATTATCGGTGTTCCCAAGGAAATTAAAGTCAGAGAGTATCGTGTTGGTTTGGCTCCCGCCTCGGTGCGGGAATTGGCCGAACGTGGTCACAGCGTACTGGTGGAAACACAAGCTGGTGCCGGCATCGGGATGAGCGATGAAGATTATCGCCAGGCCGGAGCCGAGGTTGTGCTCTCTGCGGAGGAAGTTTTTGCCCGCAGCGAGATGATCGTCAAGGTCAAGGAGCCGCAACTGATCGAGTGCCAACGTTTGCGGCCGGGACAAATTCTATTTACTTACCTGCATCTGGCTCCGGATCCTGAACAGGCTCAAGCCTTGATGGCCAGTGGCGCGACCTGTATCGCCTATGAAACCGTCACTTCAGCTACCGGTGGTTTACCCTTGCTGGCTCCCATGTCGGAAGTGGCAGGGCGGATGGCCATTCAAGCGGGCGCTTATTTCCTCGAAAAACCCCACGGCGGGCTCGGGATACTGCTGGGAGGAGTTCCCGGAGTGGCGCCTGCCAAGGTGGTGATCCTGGGCGGTGGTGTCGTGGGGTCACATGCGGCCATGATTGCCGTCGGTATGGGCGCCGAGGTTTGGGTGCTGGATCGGAACGTCGATGTGCTGCGCAACTTGTGGCGGCAATATGGCAACAGTATCAACACCCAATATGCGACTCGTGATGCCATCGAAGCCCACTGCCAGAATGCTGATTTAGTCATCGGCGGAGTTTTGGTCCCTGGTGCATCCGCGCCCAAGTTGCTGACCCGCGCCATGCTCAAGCAAATGAAGGCCGGATCTGTGGTGGTGGATGTCGCCATCGACCAAGGTGGCTGCTTTGAAACCTCTCACGCCACCACTCACGATGAGCCGACCTATCTGGTGGATGGCGTCATTCATTACTGTGTGGCAAACATGCCGGGCGCTGTGCCTCGCACTTCGACCTTTGCCCTGAATAATGCCACCTTGCCCTATGCGCTGGCGTTAGCCGATAAGGGTCTGGATGCCCTGCGTCAAGATGTTCACCTACGGAATGGCTTGAACGTATTCCAGGGGCAAATTACCCATGCCGGGGTCGCTGAATCTCTGGGTTATGCCTGTGCGGATCCGCTGACCGTGTTGAACGGTTAACCGCAGTTGAGCCCTTTCATGTCGAAAGAGCTCAAGATCACATTCTGTTTAGCTTGGGTACAGGTATCTACGTGGTCAGTACTTGAGCAATCGATAGAGCCGCGTACTATAGGATGTATAAATCGTGAGTCACAGAGTGACTTAATAGGAGATTGATATGTCCAAGCATCTGACCCTTCTGGCTCTCAGCACTCTGGTGGCATTGGCTGGCTGTGCCAACAGCGATACCTATTCGGGTGATGTCTATAGCGCCAATCAGGCGAAAACCGTTCAAACCGTCTCCTACGGAACCATAACCGCGACGCGGCCGATCAAGATCCAAACCAGTGATGATTCTGTGTTGGGCACCATTGCTGGTGGTGTACTCGGCGGGGTCTTGGGCAGTGCTGTGGGTGGCGGTAAAGGCCAGGACATTGCCACTGTGGCTGGTGCCATTGGTGGTGCGGCAGCTGGCAAGGCGGCCGGTGATAAGCTGAACCAGGTTGATGGCGTCGAGATCGAAATTAAGAAAGAAAACGGTGACAGTGTCGTGGTGGTTCAAAAGGCCAGCCCGACCTTTGTCCCTGGCAAGCGCGTGCGCATGGTGCAATCCGCCGGCAAGACCAATGTGGCCGTGGTTGAATGACCCTGACTCTGCGTTAATTGAAATCTCTTATCAGGGCTCCGTTCAGGAGCCCTGATTGTTTTGCGGACCTGTCAGCTGCGCTGTGCCGCGAGCGTGCGCAATGCTTGCTTCTCCTCCTGGCTGAGGAACGCCAGCTCTAGGCCATTGATTTGTGCCTGGCGGATCTGTTGAGCGCTCAATCCAGCGGCTGGGGCTGCAACCTGATACTCATAGGGCAGCTCGATGCCTTCCACCGCTGGGTCATCGGTATTTAGGCACGCCAGAATGCCATGCGCCAGGAAGTGCCGAAGAGGGTGACTGTCGTAGCTGACGACTGTACTGGTCTGGATATTGGAGGTGAGACAGGATTCGATGCCGATGCCCTGTTCCGCCAGATAGTTCATCAGCACCGGATCCTGGATCGCTTTCACGCCATGACCAATTCGCTCCGCCCCCAGCGCGCGTATCGCATGCCAGATGCTATCCGCGCCAGCCGCTTCACCCGCATGCACAGTGATGTGTAGTCCAGCGTCACGAACCCGACGGAAATGGTCAGCAAACAGGGGGCCGGGAAAACCCAGCTCATCGCCCGCCAAATCAATCGCCACCAGTTGATCGGCATGAGCCAGGCAGGCGGTCAGCTCTTTTTCGCACTGTGCCTGACCAAAGGTCCGACTCAGAATACCAATCAGGTTTGCTTGTACACCAAAGTCGCGACAACCCGCCTGCACGCCATCGATCACCGCCTCCACGACTCCTTGTGGGTCCAGATGATGGTTCATGGCCATATACCAAGGGCTGAAGCGCAGCTCGGCATAGTCAATTCCTGCCAACTGGAGATCCTGGACATTTTCGTAAGCCACCCGTCGGCAGGCATCATAATTGGCCAGGACTTTTACCCCCCAATCCAGCTTGCTCAGGAAGGCCAACAGGCTGGGCTCAGTTTCTACAATCTGCACATGGGGCCGTAACGCCTCAAGCTCCTGAGCAGGCAAGGCGATGCCATGTTGCTGACCCAGCGCCAATATTGTGCTGGCGCGAATATTACCATCGAGGTGGCGGTGGAGATCGGTGAGGGGCAGGCTTCTATCAATCATGGTAAATCCAGTGACAATCAGGGCATGCGGCTATTTTAGCCCCTGATCAAGCAATGCAAAGTAAAAAGCGGTTGTGGTGTCGAGAGGAGTTGAATGCAAGCGTTTTTCAGATAAAACAACGGGGCCAGGTGGCCCCGATAGCGGTTTACATATCCAGCTCTTTGAGTTTTCGCGTCAGGGTATTGCGGCCCCAGCCGAGTAGCCGCGCCGCTTCCTGTTTATGGCCATGGGTATGTTGCAGGGCGGTATTGAGCATGATGCGCTCAAATTCCGGCATGGCTTCGCCCAGAATATCCACCTCGCCCCGTGCCAGCTTCTGCGCCACCCACTGCTGGAGTTGATCCTGCCAGCGTTGCGAGATTTGCTCCCGGGTGACGGGACGTTCTTCGCTGGGATTGAGCAACTCAGGCGGCAGATCGGAAACCAGAACCTCCTGGCTGGAGGCCATGACGGTCAACCAGCGACAGACGTTCTCCAGTTGGCGCACGTTCCCGGGCCAGGGTAAGCGACTGATGTAGGCCTCGGTATCCGGGTGTAGCAGTTTGGCCTCGACATTCAATTCTTTGGCCGCTCGCACCAGGAAGTGATGCGCCAACCGGGGGATATCCTCCCGACGCTCCCGCAATGCCGGAATATGCACGCGAATGACGTTCAGGCGATGGAATAAATCTTCGCGGAAATCACCGTCCGCGACCCGCTTTTCCAGATCCTGGTGGGTGGCCGCTATGATGCGGACATCGACTTGGACCGGCTGGTGACCACCGACTCGATAGAATTGCCCATCGGCCAGTACTCGCAATAGCCGAGTCTGCACATCCAGTGGCATGTCACCAATTTCATCGAGGAACAGAGTACCGCCGTTAGCCTGCTCAAAACGGCCATGACGCACGTTATTGGCGCCGGTGAAGGCCCCTTTTTCGTGGCCGAACAGTTCCGACTCGATCAGTTCCTTCGGAATGGCGGCCATATTCAAGGCGATAAATGGCTTGGCGGCGCGGGGGCTGTGCTTGTGCAGCGCGTGTGCAACCAGCTCTTTACCTGTGCCAGATTGACCATTAATTAGTACCGAAATCGAGGAGCGGGAGAGGCGGCCGATGGCGCGGAAAACTTCCTGCATCGCAGGTGCTTCACCGATAATTTCCGGAGCATTGGTGATCGCCTGCAGCTTATTGCGGCGTTTGCTGCGTTGTTCACGCAGATGGCTTTCGGCCCGGCGGACCAGAGCGACTGCCTCATCAATATCAAACGGTTTGGGTAGATATTCGAAGGCACCACTTTGATAGGCGTTCACCGCACTATCCAGGTCCGAATGGGCGGTCATGATGATGACCGGCACATCCGGCTGTTTTTCCTGAATCAGCTGGAGTAACGATAGCCCATCGATCCCCGGCATCCGGATGTCGGAGAGGATGACTTCTGGGAAATCCAGATCCAGAGTGGCAAGCAGGCTCTCACCATCTTCAAAGGTGCGGCATTCGAATCCTTCGGTGCTGAGGGCTCGTTCCAGAACCCAACGAATAGAGCTGTCGTCATCGACAATCCAGACTTTGGCAGCCATGTGTATCCCTTACTTGCGTAGCGGTAAATAGATGCTGAACTCGGTATGTCCGGGCCAGCTGACGCATTCAATGCGTCCCTTATGTTGATCGATCAGATTCTGGGCAATGGAGAGGCCTAAGCCCGTGCCGCCATCTTTGCCGGTTACCATCGGATAAAACAGGGTGTCGCGGATCTGTTCCGGGATCCCTGGGCCGTTGTCGATAATCTTTATTTCGGCGGCTAGTCGATAGCGTTTGCCGTGGATGGTGATTTGAAACACGGTCCGAGTTTTCAGGCGGATGTGACCTTCGCTACCCATGGCTTCTACGGCATTGCGGACTATGTTCAGGAATGCCTGCTGCAGTTGATCCGGCTCCATCTCGAAGTCTGGGATACTGGGATCGTAATCTCGCTCAATGCGTATTCCGGGAGGTAATTCCATCTCCACCAAGCGTCGCACCTGCTCCAGAACCGAATGCACATTGTGTACCTGATGGCGTCCGGGACGCTGAGGACCCAATAAGCGATCGACCAGATTCCGCAGCCGATCCGCCTGCGCGATGATGATGCCGGTGTACTCTTTGAGATGAGCATCAGGGAGGGCCTTTTCCAGTAACTGTGCGGCTCCTCGCAAACCACCTAGCGGGTTTTTGATCTCGTGTGCCAGACCGCGAACCAGGTCTCGCGCCGCCAGTTGTTGCGCATGTTGCTGTAACTCCTGGCTGATTCGTTTTTGCTGATCGATCTTTCGCAGCTCCATCAAAATCAGCTGCTGTGGGTGTTCGCTAATGGTGACAACACTGATATCCACCAGACGAGGATCGCCATCAATGACCAGCGTTACCTCACTGTCGGTGAAGCCTTGTCCTTGGCGCTGGGCATCACGCAGGCGATCCAGATCGAGAGAAATATATTCGACGACGTGGTCGAAACGATTTTGCAGTAGCCGACGCGCACTGACGCCCAGCAGCTGCTCGGCTGCCGGATTGACGTACTGCACGACTAGGTTGCTATCCACCAAAATAACGGCGGTCAGCAGATTATCCAGTAACGTGCCGGGTAACTCCGGGCGGGTATTCAATTACAAGCTCCCCAAATTGGTGCCTTGCTCAAATGTGGTGCTTTGTTCTACCCGAATTGGTGCGCATCTTTATCCGGATGCACCATTTACTTTCGGTGTTGGCTGGTTGTTTGGTCGAGACAGCACCGAAACACGAAGCAGATAGAACGTTGTCTTACTTGATGATGCAAGGAGCTTGCCGCTTTCATCAAAGACCTGCAGTTCTAGTTGATGCATGCCCCGCTCGACATTTTCCAGCTCGACCACCAGGGTATTATTGGCACTCCCTTTCTGTTGACCATCCAGAATCACACGCATGGTGAACGAGCCTGTCGGGAGGGGAGCCAATGAGGCTTTGACGATGACCAGGCCGCTATTTTCCCGCACTATCTCGCCATTGGATGGAGACTCAATGAGCAACAGTGGACCCGTGGGTCGCTGGGCATTGGCCGCTTCGGCACTAGCGACCACTTCGGGCTGCTGAGTCTCGGGAACCGGGGTGCTGCTTGCTGTGGGTGGAACCACCTCGATGAGCTCGGACTGGTGCTGCCCCGAGGGTTGATCGGAGAAGTGAACATTGCCTTGTTCATCAACCCAGCGATGGACCGTTTGCGCCGAATAGAGAGGCAGAGTGAACAACAGCAGACAAAACCAGAACAAGCGCATCGGAGGATCTCCTGTAGGAAATAGTCAATTGCAGCCATATTAACCAATGACGAAAAAAAAACCCGCCGTGAGGCGGGTTTTTCAACACTCTGTGACTTAGACAGAGTAGTACAGTTCGTACTCAACTGGGTGCGGGGTCATGCGAACACGATCCACGTCGACTTGCTTCAGTTCCAGATAGGAATCGATGAAGTCATCGGTGAACACGCCACCACGGGTCAGGAACTCACGGTCAGCATCCAGAGAGGTCAGAGCCTCTTCCAGTGAACCAGAAACAGTCGGGATCAACGCCTCTTCTTCTGGCGGCAGATCGTACAGGTTCTTGTCCATGGCTTCGCCCGGATGGATCTTGTTGATGATACCGTCCAGGCCGGCCATCAACTGAGCAGCAAACGCCAGGTACGGGTTGGCAGCCGGATCCGGGAAGCGAACTTCGATACGACGAGCTTTCGGGCTCGGTACCACCGGGATACGGATAGAAGCAGAACGGTTACGGGCTGAGTAAGCCAGCATGACCGGAGCTTCGTAGCCAGGGACCAGACGCTTGTAAGAGTTGGTGGTCGGGTTGGCAAAGGCGTTGATAGCCTTGGCGTGCTTGATGATACCGCCGATGTAGAACAGGGCAGTTTCAGACAGACCGCCGTACAGATCACCGGCGAACAGGTTAACCCCGTCTTTGGCCAGAGACTGGTGGCAGTGCATGCCTGAACCGTTATCACCAAACATCGGCTTCGGCATGAAGGTTACAGTCTTGCCGTAGGCGTGAGCGACGTTATGAATAACGTACTTCTGAACCTGAACTTCGTCGGCCTTCTTGGTCATGGTGTTGAAGCGAGTTGCGATCTCGTTTTGACCTGCAGTCGCCACTTCGTGGTGGTGAGCTTCAACTACTTGACCCATCTCTTCCAGCACCAGACACATGGCGGAACGCAGGTCTTGTGAAGAATCGACAGGAGCAACTGGGAAATAACCACCCTTCACGCCAGGACGGTGACCCTTGTTACCACCTTCGTATTCGGTAGCAGAGTTCCAAGCAGCTTCTTCGGCATCAACCTTGAAGAATGAGCCACCCATGGTGTTACCAAAACGAACATCGTCAAAAATGAAGAATTCCGGCTCCGGTCCGAACAGAACGGTGTCGGCGATGCCGCTGGACTTCAGGAAACCTTCGGCACGCTTGGCGATGGAGCGCGGATCGCGATCGTAGCCTTGCATGGTGGCTGGTTCCAGGATGTCACAACGGATGATCAGAGTGGTTTCTTCAGTGAACGGATCCAGCAGGGCAGTAGAGGCATCCGGCATCAGCACCATGTCTGACTCGTTGATACCCTTCCAACCAGCGATGGAAGAACCATCGAACATCTTGCCGTCTTCGAAGAAACCTTCGTCGATTTGATGATGAGGCACGGAAACGTGTTGTTCTTTGCCCTTGGTATCGGTGAAGCGCAGATCGACAAACTTCACTTCTTGTTCTTTGATCAGAGCCAGAACATTTGCTGCTGACATGCTAAATAACCTCCGGTGTCGTGGATAACTGAAACTAGCGGCAGAAACCTGTTATTACAGATAAGCCAAAACTATGCCAATAAATAAAATCCCTTAAGTAACAATCAGTAATAGCACTTTGAGTGCACCATAGATGGAGTGATGCGCGCATTTGGTGCGGCGCTGGATCAAAATGGTGCATCGTTTTGGTGCAAAATCTGCACCTTTGCGATTACATGGGGAATAATACTGTGATCTTCGCCATCAGGCTTCATTAAATTTACGCGGAATATGCTAGGAAGATCACACGCTGGCGAGTAAAATGACCGACCAATTTTTCCCCACTTGTTTTAGAGGCGAGGATGTTAGAGAAGCTCCGCAATATTGCCATTATTGCGCACGTTGACCATGGCAAGACCACACTGGTAGATAAGCTGTTACAGCAATCCGGCACCCTGGACCGTACCAGTGAAGGTCAGGAACGGATCATGGATTCCAACGATTTGGAACGGGAGCGCGGCATCACCATCCTCGCTAAAAATACCGCCATTCGTTGGAACGACTACCGTATTAATATCGTAGATACCCCCGGCCACGCCGACTTCGGTGGTGAAGTCGAACGTGTTATGTCGATGGTCGATTGCGTATTGCTGCTGGTTGATGCGGTTGATGGCCCCATGCCACAAACTCGCTTTGTAACCCAAAAAGCATTTGCCCAAGGCCTGCGCCCCATCGTGGTGGTCAACAAGGTTGACCGTCCAGGTGCGCGCCCGGACTGGGTTGTGGAGCAGGTGTTCGACCTGTTCGATAATCTCGGTGCCACCGACGAGCAGCTCGATTTCCCGATCGTGTATGCCTCAGCGTTGCAAGGCTATGCCACCATGGACTTGGCGAACCCGTCCGAGAACATGGATCCGCTGTTCCAGGCCATCGTCGATTTCGTCGAGCCGCCGAAGGCTGATCCGGATGGTGAGTTCCAGATGCAAATTTCCCAATTGGACTACTCCTCTTACGTGGGTGTTATCGGCATCGGCCGTCTCACGCGCGGCAAGGCGAAGTCCAACATGCAGGTCACCGTTATCGGTGCCGATGGTAAGACTCGTACCGGTAAAATCGGTCAGGTCATGGGCTATCTGGGGCTGCAACGTACCGAAATCGCCGAGGCGCAAGCCGGTGATATCATTGCGATTACCGGTCTGGGCGAACTGAAGATTTCTGACACCATCTGTTCCAACGCTGCGGTTGAGGCACTGCCTCCGCTGTCCGTCGATGAGCCGACGGTAACCATGACCTTCCAGGTGAACACTTCACCGTTCGCCGGTAAAGAAGGCAAGTATGTGACCTCACGGAATATTCTGGAACGTTTGCAAAGCGAACTGGTCCATAACGTGGCGCTGCGTGTCGATAACACCGATGATCCGGATAAATTCCGCGTTTCTGGCCGTGGCGAACTGCACCTGGGGATCCTGATCGAAAACATGCGTCGCGAAGGCTTCGAGCTGGCGGTATCCCGCCCTGAAGTCATCATGCGTGAAGAGAATGGTGTGAAGATGGAACCGATGGAGACTCTGACAGTCGACATCGAAGACCAGCACCAGGGCTCGGTCATGGAGAAGCTGGGTGAGCGTAAGGCTGATCTGCGTAACATGGTGCCGGATGGCAAGGGACGTGTCCGTCTGGATTATCTGATCCCGGCTCGAGGCCTCATCGGTTTCCAGACCGAGTTCATGACACTGACTTCAGGTACCGGTCTGCTGTATCACTCGTTCGAGTGCTACGGTGAGCACAAGGGCGGCTCTATTGGCCAACGTCAGAACGGTGTGTTGATCTCCAACGCTACCGGTAAGGCATTGGGCTTTGCGCTGTTCAACCTGCAGGAACGTGGTCGTCTGTTCATTGAACATGCCACCGAAGTGTACGAGGGTCAGGTGATCGGCATTCACAGCCGCTCCAACGACCTGACCGTAAACTGTCTGAAGGGTAAGCAGCTGACCAACATGCGCGCTTCCGGTACTGACGAAGCGATCGTGCTAACCACGCCTATCAAGAAGACCCTGGAGCAGGCGCTGGAGTTCATCGATGATGACGAGTTGGTGGAAGTGACCCCGCTGAGCGTCCGCATCCGTAAGAAGTTGCTGACTGAAATGGATCGTAAGCGTTACAACCGTAGCGCCGGTAAAGAAGATTAATTCTTACCTGTGATTGAACACGAAACCCCGCCTGGTGCGGGGTTTTTTTATCTGGTTTATCAAGTGCTAAACTGGCATGCTGCCATGACAATCACTTAGGGAATGGAGTCTGGGGTGGAGGTATTGAACTGTTTTCGACGGATGAATATCTGGCATCATCTATCGGCATTTTCCCTGCTGTGCTGGCGACGAATCCAGGAAGACCGACTCTCGGTACTCGCGGGACATCTGGCCTATGTGACCTTGCTGTCTCTGGTGCCCCTGGTGACTGTGGTCTTCTCTATTTTTTCTTTCTTTCCTATTTTTGCCTCGGTGCGCTTGCAGGTTGAAGAGTTTGTATTTGCCAACTTTGTGCCGGCGGCCAGCGATGTCATTCATCACCACTTCTCTCGTTTCGTGGCCAATGCCTCGAAGATGACCTCGATTGGTGTGGTGGCCCTGGTACTGGTGGCTCTACTGCTGATTTCGGCCATCGATCAGAACCTGAACCATATCTGGCGCAGTCGCGGCCAGCGGCCGAAGATGACCACCTTTGCCGTCTACTGGATGATACTGACGCTCGGGCCGCTGTTGGCCGGAGCCAGTATTCTGGCTACCTCACATGTGGTCTCGCTGCGGGTATTCCACCACATGCAACTGCTGAGTAGTGCAGCCAGTCTGATGCTGGGGCTACTGCCATTTGTGCTCTCTTTTTTCAGTCTGATGTTGTTGTTTGTGCTGGTGCCGAACGTCAAGATCCGTTGGCGAGATGCGCTGGTGGGCGCGGCCGTATCGGCCTTATTACTGGAGGGGGCCAAGAAGGTGTTTGCCTTGTATATCACCCACTTTACGTCCTACCAGACCATCTATGGTGCCTTGGCGGTAATCCCGATCCTATTTGTCTGGGTCTATCTGAGCTGGTGGCTGGTGCTGCTGGGTGCCGAATTTACCGCCAGCATGGGCGATTACCGGACTCGACGCACCCCGATTTGGGATTAAGCGACTACGGGTCTGCGCAAACGATGTCGGGTGTTTCCGGATTGCCTCGAGCGCTGTGCTATATTGGCTGGCGTGCCCATACATAAAAAAGTAGAGAGTAACGGCCTTGAATACCATTCGTGATGTAGCCCGGCTCGCCGGGGTGTCAGTCGCCACTGTTTCTCGTGTGTTGAATGAACCGGATAAAGTGGCGCCGAAAACTCAGGCTCGCGTCAAAGAGGTGATGGTCGAGTTAAACTTCATTCCCAACCTGAATGCCCGGAGCTTGGCGACCAGTCGCTCCGGAGTCATCGGCATCCTGGTTAACAATATTTCAGGCGGTTATTACGCGCGGATTATCGATAGCATCGAAGCCGAAGCCCGGCGCCGTAATGTCTTTACGCTGATCAATTGTGGCAACCACGATAGCAACGATGTGATGGATGCGGCCTTGCGTCTCGCTAGCCGTCAATGTGATGCCATCATTGCCAGCGTACCGTTTATGGATGATGAGGGATTGCAGCGTTTTCTGGCTATGCAGCCGAATGCCGTGTTGCTTAATTGCATTTCGGCACTCCACCGCGAGCGTTCTTTGGCGGTGGATAATCGCTATGGCGTCCGCTTGGCGCTGGATCATTTGTATGCCTTGGGGCATCGGCAAATTGGTCTGATTTCCGGCCCGGAGGAAAACAGTGAGTGCGAACTGCGGTTGTCGGCTTGCCGGGACTGGTTCAAGGCTCAAGGATTGGTCGAGCCGTTGATTCAGGCCGGGGATTTCAGCGCCGAATCTGGTCGGCAGGCCGCGGCAACCTTATTACAGCAGCATCCAGAAATCACCGCGCTGTTTTGTTTCAACGATCATATGGCGATCGGTGCCCTGCACCATGCCCAACACATTGGTATGCAGGTTCCGGAGCAACTCTCGATCGTCGGGTTCGATAATAACGAACTGGCGGTCTACTCCGATCCGGCTCTGACCACGGTGGCCCAGCCACTGGAGCAATTGGGCGAGCGCGCCCTGCATTTGGCGCAACAACTGATCGCCGGCGAGGCCCATGAGCCTCAGGCTCTATTGTTGCCTGAATTGGTGGTTCGCCAGTCAACGGCATCACCACGACCCTAAGCACAGACCTGCCATGCTCCCATCGGGCCCGTTTCGGGCCCTTTGTGTTCAGGCTACCTATCCAGGAGAAACAGATGATTGCGCTGATCCAGCGGGTATCCCACGCCAGCGTTGCCGTGAGTGGAGAAACAGTCGGTGAGATAGGCCCGGGATTACTGGTATTGTTGGGTGTACAAGGTGACGACAACGAAGCCAAGGCCGACAAGTTGCTGCACAAGGTGAGTCACTACCGAGTGTTCTCCGACGACGCGGGCAAAATGAATCTTAATGTGCAGCAAGCCGGAGGTAGCCTGTTAGTGGTGTCCCAATTCACCCTGGCGGCGGAAACCGATAAAGGACTCAGACCCAGCTTCTCCAATGGCGGCGCGCCTGAGTTGGCCGAACGGCTGTACGATTACTTTATCGCGCAGAGTCAGGCGGCAGGGATCCCGACCGCCAGTGGCCGGTTTGCCGCCGATATGCAGGTTTCATTGCTCAACGACGGACCAGTCACTTTTTGGTTGGAGGTGTGAGGATCATCGCTATTCACCTCGCAAGCTACCTCGGCGTCCCTGAGGCGGATAGGGAACCGATGACGACGGCCATGGCTGGCAACGGGATGGTAGTTGAACGATGAAGGATGGGTCCAAGCTGGGTCCGCGTACTGTACTGGTCAGCTCGGCGCAATGACGCTGGTTCAGTAGTCCCAACTCGGCATGCCACTGTTGCTGGTTCAGATCCAACGTGCCCCTTAGCCCCAGCAAGTGAGTAATGGTGGCCATAGTCCCTTGCAGGTCCAGCACGCCTTGCTTGGCTTGTGCCTGCAGCATGAGTTGATTGATGCCGGTTCCGCCACTCGGTAACTGGCTATACAGCTCGCTCAATCGACTGGGCTTGGGAGTCTGGCGCAGCACCTCATCCAGATAGCCGTCGAGGCGAATTCCGTCCAAAAACAGATCCTTGCCACTCAACTGGATATCGCCGGCTAATTGCGACCATGATTCGGCAATGCTGCGCCCCTTGCTCTGCAGATCCAGGCTGAGGTCGATATTGCCTGCCAGTTCATGACGGGGTTGCAGCAGGGTATTGAGTTTGTCCAGATCCAGCTGTTTGGCTTGCAGGGTTAGCCAGTGTGCAGCTTGGTCACCACGCTGCCACTCACCTTCAGCCTTGAGCAGGCTTTGCTCCAGCGGCAGTGACAGTTCGCGCAGACGGTAGCTGGCGGCGGTAATTTCCCCTTGGGCTTCGCCCCTCCGGCTGACCAGACCGCCATACACCAACTCGCCCCAGCTGGTTTCCCAGCGCAACTTGTCACTGGCCGGTTGCAGGCCGTGGGCTAGGTCATAGTCCAGATCGGTGACAAAAAACTCGCCCCCCTTGAGGGACAGGGGCAGGTTATCATCAAAGGAAATCAGCGCGAGTTGGTGAGCATCCAGGCGCCGGATAGTGAGTCGATCCAGCGGCCAGGCCGGTAGCATGTTGCGCCAGTCTGCGGGCAGCTCTGCCTGCCACTGGGCGAGTTGCACTTCATCCAGTGTCAAATGGCGCTTTGATGGTTGGTAATGTCCGGTGGCACTGAGTATACCCTCCAGCAGTTGCCCCTGAAGCTCGCCTTGCCAGCTATCGGCTTGCAGCGTGAGCTTACCGCTGAGCTCGGTGATGGAGGCTGAGCCAGAGGCGATTTCGCCAATGGTGCCGCTCAGTGCACCACGCCAGGGTTGGCCTGCTTGCCACTGCCAGTCGTGCAGCGCGAGATTGATATCATTCACAGTGATGTCGTCGTCGCTCCGGCGCCACACCAGATGATTGAGCTGTCCTTGTTTGAGGGTAACCTGCTGCAGGGCGGTTGCGGGAAGGGCGACATCGGTCAAGCGCAGGCGAGTGAGTGTCAGATCTTCGATGAGCAATGCCCCGTTGAGCGAGTCCCATGTCAGCGAGCCCTGGATTTGGCCATCGAGCAGCCGGGCCTTGCCTTCCTTGAGGGTTATTTTCCCCGCCGTTATCCCGCCGTCGGCACTGATCTTCGCTAGGTGGAGTCCTTGCCACTCCAACAGATTGGCTTCGCCACTGAATTCGGCCCGGGCGAGGGGCTGCCAGTTACCGCCCGCCAATAATTGCCAGTCGGCCAGATGGAAGCTGGCTCCCCCCAGCTTCAGATCCGGAGTCAGCAGCGTCAGGCGATCGACATTCAGATCCTGGATCGTCAGGCTCTGGAAGGGGAGGGAGGGTAACGGTTGGTCGGGTTTAAGCTCGATACGCGGCGCTATCACATCCAGATGTGCGAGCTGGATGCGGCGCTCGAGCCAGGACCCTGAGTCCACTTCGATATAAAGCTTTTCGGCGCTCATGACATCGCCGAGCTTGATCTGCTCCGCCAGCAACACATTGGGATAAAACGGGTTGAACTCCAGACGACCAATGGTCAGAGGCAAGCCGGTCTGCTGCTGCACCCAGGCGGCAAGCGGCGCTTTGAGATATTCAGGTTTGAAGAGGCCAAAGGCCAGCCAGAGGGCGATGACCAGACTCAGAATACCGTATAGAAAAATTCGAATCGCAAGGCGCATGGTCAGACCGTATGGGGTTGATAGTGAAGCCCAATGAGAGTTAAGCCCAATCATAGGCGTTTGTGCTCATGATGCGAAGCCCCCGATCGGAGGCTTCAAGCCTGAGCGTAGTGCTCCCCTGCCGTTAGCCAACGCCGGATCAAGGGGGCCACGGCGGTTGGATGATGCAGATACAGTTCCCGGGCCAGCACCTGAACCCGTGGTATATGTTCCTGATCCCGGACCAGATCGGCAATTTTTAGGTCCGCGAGGCCGGTTTGCCGGGTACCCAACAATTCCCCCGGGCCCCGGAGCTCCAGATCTTTTTGGGCGATGACAAAGCCATCGTTGCTGTCCCGCAGCACAGCCAGACGCTGCTGCGCGGTTTTTGACAGGGGGGCGTGATAGAGCAAGACGCAGTGGGATGCCACGGCACCCCGGCCGACCCGACCACGGAGCTGATGCAGTTGTGCCAATCCCAGACGCTCGGGGTTCTCGATGATCATCAGACTGGCGTTGGGTACATCGACGCCCACTTCGATAACGGTGGTCGCCACCAACAGATGCAAGCGGCCTGATTTGAAGTCGTCCATCACCTTCTGTTTTTCCAGCGGCCGCATCCGGCCATGTACCAGACCGATGTGGAGTCCACTGAGCTGTTGTTGCAGCTCCAGTGCGGTATTTTCGGCAGCCTGGCATTCGAGCTGCTCCGACTCTTCGATCAGGGTGCAGACCCAGTAAGCCTGGCGACCTTCGGCACAGGCCTGGCGGACCCGGTCCATCACCTCGGCCCGTCGGGTGTCCGGCAAGGCGACCGTGGTGATTGGCGTGCGCCCTGGTGGCAGTTCATCGATGACCGAGGTATCCAGATCGGCGTAGGCCGTCATGGCCAGGGTGCGCGGGATCGGGGTGGCGGTCATGATCAGTTGGTGAGGATAGAGCCCGGCCTGGGCACCTTTTTCCCGCAACGCCAGTCGCTGATGAACCCCGAATCTGTGTTGTTCATCGATGATGGCCAGTACCAGATGGTGAAAGCGCACCTGCTCCTGAAACATGGCGTGGGTTCCCACCACCATCTGTACCCGACCTTCGGCGATGGCGGCCATCTGCTGCTCCCGGGCCTTGCCTTTCTGTTTGCCCGCCAACCAGCCGACACCGATACCTAGCGGCTCGAGCCAGCGTGCAAAATTCAGGGCATGTTGTTCCGCCAGTAGCTCGGTCGGCGCCATCAGGGCTACCTGGCCACCATGGCCAATGGCCTGGAGTGCGGCCAGCGCCGCCACCAGCGTCTTACCGGAGCCAACATCGCCCTGTACCAGGCGCATCATGGGATGAGGGCGGGCCAGATCCGCACTGATTTCGGCCACGACACGGGATTGTGCGCGCGTCGGCGCAAAGGGCAGGCTCGCCAGTAGCTGTTCGACTAGGTGCGGATGAGGTGGCAGGGCACAGGCCGGATGTAACTTACTGCGCTGACGGACCTCGAGCACCGAGAGATTATGAGCTAGCAACTCCTCGATGATCAGCCGCTGCTGGGCCGGATGCTGACCGAACTCCAGCATCGACAGCGCCAGTTCCGGCGGCGGCCGATGCAGCAGTTGCAGGGCGGCACCCAGGCCAATCTGCTGTGGATAGAGCCCCGGTGGCAGTAACTCCCGCACGCCATAGGCGGCGAGCAGAGCCAGTGCCTGATCGGTCAGATTGCGCAATGTCTGCTGGCGTAACCCCTCGGTGGTGGGGTAGACGGGAGTGAGTTTTTCCTCCAGCTCCAGCGGGCTGGCTTCATCCAGCAGCTTGTATTCAGGGTGGATGATCTCGAGGCCATAGTGACCGGCTTTGATTTCACCAAAGCAACGCAGGCGCCGGCCGCTGGCCAGAGCGGCTTTCTGGCCTTGGGTGAAATTGAAGAAGCGTAGGGTCAGGGTGCCGTTGCCATCACTGATCCGGCAAACCATCATGCGGCGACGGGCAGGGACTATCTGACAATCCTGGATGAAACCTTCGACATTGCACTGCATGCCGGGCAGCAGCTCGGCAATCGGGGAGCTGAGGGTGCGATCTTCGTAGCGATGGGGCAGATGAAACAACAGATCCTGCACCGTCTGCAGGTGCAGATGGCCAAGTTTTTCTGCCAGTTTGCTGCCAACCCCTTTCAGGCCGGTTAGCGGTATCTGATCCAGCTCCATGGGCGCACGACCGAAAATACTGTAAATATGATCAGATCATAACAGAGCCGAGCGCAGAACGGGAGCGCTGCTGTCGCGGCCGACAGGGGCGGTCTGCACCACCCCGTGACCGGAGCGCTAGCGCTAGATGAGTTGTTTCAGCAGCAGATGGGCCTTGAACCGTTGCAGGCGAACCAGCAGGCGACGTACCTCTTCCGGGTAATCCTTGATCTGCTCCAGCTGGCTGAAGTGTTGTAAGCGATGGGCGTGCTGCAGGATCTGCTGGCGCTCCTGGGCAAACGGTTCGGCCAGCAGTCGCTGCGGATCCTGTACCAGCAGGCCGTTTTCTAAATCTAGCGACCAGGCGCGGGGATTCAGGTTGCTGCCGGTAATCAGGGTCAACTGTTCGTCGACGAAGATCCCCTTGAGATGGTAGGAATTCTGCTCGTGTTGCCACAACATCAGGTTCAGTTGTCCACTGTCGATGTAGCGCTGGTAGCGCTCGGCAAAGCGACGCAGGTTCACTTCATACAGATAGGGTAAGCCACCCACCGTATTGAAGGGCTCTCCGGGCGGGATATAGAAGTCATTGGCGGTCTTGTCACCGATCACCAACGTCAGCCGCACGCCACGGCGCAGTAACTGGGCCAGATCCTTGGCGATGAGCTTGGGGGGATTGAAGTACGGCGTGCAGATGAAGACCTCGCTGACGGCACTGCGCAGCAGGTTGTGGATCGCCTTGTTCAGTCGATTATTCCGTTTACCCAGACCGACCAGTGGTGTCAGTCCGACTTGACGGGGGCCAATGGCTGCGGCTGCGAATTCATATTTGGCGCCCTGCAGCTTGATGCGGAAGCGGCGCATCTCGCCGCGAATGGCCTTGATGGTCGGAACGGGAGCGCGATCCAATCGCTGAACCGCCGCATCCAAGCCGAAGGTCTGGATGATGAAGTGAGCCCAACTGCTGGCCAGGTGAGCATCGGCCACTTCATGGTAACGATCGTAGCGATAGCGGTCCTGCTGATGCAGATAGATGTTATTGAGGCTGGCCCCGGAGTAGAGCAGGGTATCGTCAAACAGGAAGCCCTTAAGATGCAACACGCCCAGCCATTCCCGACGTTTGACCGGTACGCCATAAAACTCGATGGCATCGGGATGTTCAGCGGCCAGCGCTTGATAGAGCAGGTGGTTGCCGGCTTGTTTGCCTTTACCAATCAGACCGCGCTGAGCTCTGTGGAAATCGACAAACACCTTGATATCCAGCTCAGGGCGCGCAGCTTTGGCCGCATACAAGGCACTAAGGATCTCCCGGCCGGCCTCATCGTCTTGCAGATAGAGGGCGACCAGATAGATGCGTCGTTGTGCCGAGGCGATCAGCGCCAGAATGCGTTGCTTGAACTCGCTGGCGGAATGGAGAATGCGCAAGCTATCGGCTTGTAAGGCAAGCTGGGGCAATTTCTCGAGTTGTTTTCGATAATGTGCCGGAGTGAACATACCAATACCTGATCTCTGATTGCGCCATCTGGCGCCCATTGTGCTGACGATTGAGCTGCGGATTCTACCAATTTGCCGGGGTAGCGCCAGCTTTTGCCGCCGGGATACCGCGACCGCTCGTTATCATGACCAGAAAAAAGCCGCGTTTCCGCGGCTCTGGTCACTCAATTGCGGCTTAAATCGCCGCAGTCGCCTGCAGCAGCCAGCCCATCTCGTGGTCGCTGAGGTGGGACTTTACCGCATCCCGTACTTCGGCGTGGTAGCTGTTGATCCAGGTGATTTCACTGTCGCTGAGCAGGCTCTTGTCCAGCAGGCGCACATCAAATGGCACCAGGGTCAGACGGCTGAAACGATACATGGGGATTTCGCTCGGCTCATCGCTGGTCTCCACCACCAACAGGTTCTCACAGCGGATGCCGAACGCCCCTTCCCGGTAGTAGCCGGGCTCGTTGGAGATCACCATGCCCGGTTCTAGCGGCACTAGCGAGCCCTTGCTGGCGATCCGTTGTGGCCCTTCATGGACGCTGAGGAAGTGGCCCACGCCGTGACCGGTACCGTGGTCGTAGTTGTAACCGGCTTGCCACAGCGGCATCCGCGCCAGAACGTCCAGCTGGATGCCGGCGGTGCCTTTCGGAAAACGTACCCGATCGATGGCGATGTGACCCTGCAGGACGCGGGTAAATTGTTGCCGCATCTCGTCCGTGACCTCGCCGACCTTGACGGTGCGGGTGATATCGGTGGTGCCTTCCAGATACTGGCCGCCGGAATCAATCAGGTACATACCATCCTGACCAAAGGCACGCGGAGTGCCGTTGGTGTGGTGGTAATGGCACATGGCGGCGTTGGGACCGAGAGCTGAAATACTATCGAAGCTGGGCTCGATGTAGTTTTCCTGCTCTTCGCGGAAACGAGTCAGTTGATCCGACAGTGTGCCTTCATCGGCTTCCAGTCCTTTATCCGTTTGCCGATCCAGCCACGCCAGAAACCGGCACATGGCCACGGCATCTTTCTGGTGGGCCAGACGCATACCCGCCAGTTCAGTGGCATTCTTGCAGGCTTTGGGCAGCATGCAGGGGTCTTGACCCTGAACCAGAGTGGCGCCGTGTTCTTGCAGGGTGAGCTGGGTCCAGGCATTGGTGGTGTCGGCATCGGCCTGCACCTTGAGACGATCTTCCCCCATGCGCTTGAGTACGGCACCCAGTTTTTCCAGCGGGTAGACAGAAACATCATTGCCGACATGCTGGCTGAAGGCGTTGCAATCGAGCTTGTCGGTGTCGATAAAGAAATCGACGCTGACATTGCTATAAATGACGGCAAAACAGAGCACCACCGGGAAGCAGGGGATATCCCGACCGCGAATATTCAACAGCCAGTTGATAGATTCCGACTGAGAGAGTAAAGCGGCGTCCAGACCTTGCTGCCGCAGCTTGCTGGCGATCGCTTCGCGCTTGGCGAGGCTGCCTTGGCCGCTGAACTGCTCGGAATAGATCATCATCTCGGCCTTGCTCGGCGCAGGACGATCTTGCCACAGCTGATCGATGGGGTTTTGTTCCAGACAGACCAGTGAAATCTCTTTCTGGGCCAGAATGGCGCTCGCCTTTTGGTACCAGGTCAGGCTATGCAACCGGGGGTCGAAACCGACTTTTTGCCGACGATCCAGTTGTCCTTGCAGCCACTCCAGATGGGGTTGATCCACCAGATGTTGGTAATGGAACAGCTCGGCCGGCGCCTGCTGACGGGCCTGGACCGTGTAGCGGCCATCGACAAACAAGGTGGCGCTGTCGGCAAATAGAATCGCCAGCCCCGCAGATCCGGTGAAACCGGTCGCCCAAGCCAGGCGTTCGGCCTCGGCAGGCAAATACTCGCCCAGATGTTCATCATCGTGAGGGATGATCAGCGCATCCAGCGCGTGGGATGCCATATAAGCACGCAGGGCCGCGAGGCGCGAGGCGATGAGTTCATGAGTCGTCATGGTAAAAACCTGATCATTGCTTGAAGTCTGCACTGCCATTAGTAGCAGGTGGGCGAGAATATCATAAAACCCCGGGCCGTCTGCCTGTGCAAGCGTCGAGATGTGCAAAAAAACACCATTTTTGCCACAACTTTTTCTGTGGTGGAATCAATGGGTGTCACTCGATTCTTTCTTTCGCCAGCCGGGCCATTGCTGTACCAGCAGTGCTGCCACAATCAGTAACAAGCCGAGCGGAGTCGCAGGGGCTATGGGTTCATGCACCAGCCAGCGCAGCAGCAACAACGATATAAACGGCGACAGAAAGATCAGATTGCTGATGTGGGCGGCTTGTCGGGCGTGACGCAGAGCCAGCAACCA
The DNA here is from genome assembly GCF_054780855.1 of Pseudaeromonas pectinilytica. Classification (NCBI taxonomy): domain Bacteria; kingdom Pseudomonadati; phylum Pseudomonadota; class Gammaproteobacteria; order Aeromonadales; family Aeromonadaceae; genus Pseudaeromonas; species Pseudaeromonas pectinilytica. The sequence goes on along the minus strand of NZ_BAAGVN010000026.1, from coordinate 22,594 downwards.
GAGCAAAAATGCGATGCCCATCTCGAACAGACCGACATAGATGGCGCCGAGCCAGCCTTGCCAGGCTCGCAACTCGAAGTCCGCCAGCACGCCACAGGCCAGTAGGGTAAATGGCAGGCTGCAACTGAAGGTCAGAAACAGACTGAGCAGGGGCTCCGTGGTATTGCGCGTATTCAGGATCCAGTAGCTGGCCCAAATCAGGGTCGAAGCCAGGGCCAACAGCACGCCGTAGCCCGAGTCGAAGTTCAGGCTGAACGGTGCTCCGCGGGTGGCGATGATCAAGGCGCCGAGATAAGCCAGGGCAATGGCCACCCCATCGAAGCGATTCAGCCGTTGTTTGAGAAAGGGCACCGCCAGCAAGGAGAGGGCGATAGCCCAGGTATAATTGATGGCCTGGGCCTGCTGAGCGGGCAATAGTCGATAGGCTTCAAACAGCAGCAGGTAGTAGAGCGCCGGATTCAGTAGCCCGAGGCTGATGAAAAACAACGGTCGGCGACGCAGGGTGGTCAGCGCCAAGCCGAGCTTGCGCTGACCGGCCAGCAGCCCACCCAATAGCAGCACAGAGGTGACGCTGGCGACCAGTAACAACTGGCTGGGGGTGAAGAACTGCAAGGAGAGTTTGAAGGCGCTGGCGACCGTTGACCACAGCAGCACTGTGGCCAGTGCATACAGCCAGGCTTTGCGCTGATTGGGCATGGTTTATTCCACCGGCGTGACGCGATAGTAGCGGCCGCTGGCATCCATGAAGAGGCCATCCTCGCTCTGGGTGAGGATCAATTGTGGTGTCAGGCTCTTGTTACGACGATGCAGGATCACCAATAGCAGAGTGAAAAAGCCGACCAGAATACAGAGCACGGACGAGGTGCGCACCAGCCAACCGGCATAAACACCACCGACGATGGCATAACTGAGCAAGCCACCGAGCAGCAAGCTGCTGGCCCGGGTCAGCGGGACTAGCACCCGCTGTTTCCAGCCCTCGAGTTTGATGAGCGAGGGCAACAGGCAGTGGGTGTAGACCAGGGTCCAGACTAGGGTGACCCCCGTCACTTGCCAGTAGTGGGGACTGTGGATATCCAGCCACAACAGGGCGAGTAACAGACAGGCGCTGAGAATGCCTAGCCCGATGCCGCACCAGGCCAGCCAGGGTTTGGGCACTTCGTGACGGCAGGTCAGGCAGGTGATGGCATTGAGACCGGCTGCAAAGCCGATCAGTGCGGTAAGCAGTGCTTTGACTTCGCCCCAACCCAGCTCGCCGGTGATCAGCACATAGATGGCCTGGAGGGCCACCAGACTCAAGAGCACGATCAGTCCGGTGGTGAAATAGCGTCGAATCAATGGCATGGCATTCTCTCGTCTGGCAGGGTCATCCCCGGATGCGGGCATGACATGATAATCCAGACCGTCAAAACCCGGCACAGGATCTTGCAGCAATCCTCAGCCTGTGCCGGTGGACCTTGGTGATTCGTGGCTCAGGCGGCAATCTCCTGGTCGTTCTTATCCAGTGGTAGACGGATCTGGAAGCGTGCGCCTTCACCCACCTCGCTGTCACAACTGATGCGCCCTTTCATCAATTGCACCACCAGATTGTAAACAATGTGCGTGCCCAGACCGCTGCCGCCCTGACCCCGTTTGGAGGTGACGAAGGGGTCGAAGATGCGGGGTAGTATCTTGGGGTCTATGCCGCGGCCATTATCGCGATAGTCAATCAGCAACTCGTGGTCGAGCTGTTCGATATGGATTTCAATCTTCTTCGGTTTGTCCCAATCCTCGAAGCCATGGTGGATAGAGTTGAGGATCAGATTGGAGTAGATCTGGGCAAAGGAGCCGGGATAAGAGTTCACCGTCAACTTGGGATCGCAGTGAATGTCGACTTCGGCCTGGCTCTTTTTCAGTTTGTGGCCCAGCGACATCACCACCTGATGCAGGTTATCAGCGACATTAAACTGGTAGTGCGCCTGGGAGGATTGATCCACTGCGACCTGTTTGAAGCTGGAGATCAGCTCCGAGGCGCGGCGCAAGTTGTTTTGCAGCAGCATGGTGGACTCATCCAGCGTGTGGATCAGCTCGGTCAGGTAACTACGGGAGAGCTGCTTGTCGTCGATTTTGCTCTGGAAGTCCTTGATCCGCTCCTGAAGGAAGGAGGCGGCGGTGACACTGATCCCGACCGGAGTGTTGATCTCGTGGGCGACCCCGGCCACCAGGGAACCGAGGGAGGCCATCTTTTCCGATTCGACCAGGGTTTGTTGGGCCACCTTCAGGTTGTCATAGGCCTTGGCCAGCTGTTCATTGCTCTCCTTGAGGCTGCGGGTGCGTTTATCGACCTTGGCCTCCAGCTCTTCGTTGAGGCGAATAATCTCCCGCTCGACCCGTTTGAGCGGGGTGATGTCGTACCCGAAGGCGATGCGGTATTTCAGATCCGGCCCCTCATAAAAGGGGACAAAACTCCACTGCAGGATCAACTCTTCGCCTTGCTGATCCAGGGTGGTGACCTCGCGGTTCTCCAGTACGCCAACCTGCTCCAGCTCTTTGGTCAGCAGCTCGCGCTCATCGACCGAAACGAAACGCTCCGGCCACGGCAGACCCAGCATCTCCTGCTGCACATAGCCGGTGAGCAGCACCGCTGCCGGGTTGACGGTGACGATGCGCAACTGGGTATCCAGACAGCAGATCACCAGGTTAGAGGAGTTGATGAGGGTGGTGGAGAAGTCGCGCTCCTGCTGCAGCTTTTCGGTCATCAATTGTCGGGAGGCAAATTCATCGGCCAGGGAGATGCGCATGCGGTTGATACTGTTGACCAGCAAATCCAGTTCATCGAGTTTCTTCGGGCTCCGAGGGCGATTTTCCAGCTCCAGCGGCGTTTCCAGATGGCCGAGGGAGAAGGTTTCGGTATAGCTGGCGATACGGTTGAGATGGCGAATGACCTTGTAGTAGAAAATCAGCAAGATACAGAACGAGACAATCAGCGTCTTGAAGGTCTGGGAGATCATGATGATCACCGACTTTTCCAGCAGGCGGTGATAGATCATCTCCAGCGAGGAGGCGACAAACAGCTTGCCGACCTTCTCGCCCTGATAGACCAGATCAAATTCCCGGGAAATATCGTAACTGGGTAACTCCTTACCCAGGGACTGCAAGCGGACCTGGCTGTCGCCCATCGCCTCCTTGACCTCGACAAACTGCATGGCCGGCAGGTTCATGATGCCTTCGAGTTGTACCTGGATCTGCTCTTCATCCAGATTCCATAGGCTGGAGGCTATGGGTTGCAGAAACGAGGCTTCGATCTGGTTGAGACTGCTCTCGACCATGCCGCGATCCTGACGGTAGTCCCAGAACAGCTGCAGTGTGGTGATGAGGACTGCGAGCAGGGTACTACAGGCCAGGATGTAGGAGAGCAGCCGGAAGGAGAGGCTGTGGCGGGCCGAGGCCTTGAGGGCTTTCGAGAGTGAACTGGACATGGCGTTCCTGTCTTCGAATGAATGCTGACCAAGCGATATACAGAGTTTATAACCGCTTGGGCCAGTAACAAGTCAAGGGATGCTTGATAATTGGTGACACTGCCTACATCTTAGTGATCCATAAGGTTTTATCCGTGAGGCGTATCTCTTGCGGGCTAAGGAGTTGTAGCACTATGTCGAATCCCCTGTTGTCCATGGAAGGGCTGCCTTCGTTCAGCCAGATCAAGCCCGAGCATGTCAAACCGGCCATCGAACAGGCGATTGCCGATTGCAAGGCGCGTATCGCCGAAGTGCTCAAACGATCAGAACCCCAGACCTGGGATAGCCTGGTCGCCCCCCTCGAAGAGGTGGACGATCGCCTGGGACGCATCTGGTCACCGGTGTCGCACCTGAATTCTGTGCTCAACTCCGCCGAGTTGCGCGAGGCCCACGATGGCTGTCTGCCGTTGCTTTCCGAATACCAGACCTTCGTCGGTCAACACGAAGGGCTTTATCAGGCCTTTCAGCAATTGGCGGCCAGTGATGAATATCCGCGTCTGAGCGAGCCTCAGCGCAAGCAGATCGAAAATACCCTGCGCGACTTCCGCCTCTCCGGCATTGGTCTGCCCAAAGAGCAGCAGCAGCGCTATGGCCAAATTGTGGCCCGGCTCTCCGAGCTGGCCTCCAATTTCAGTAATCAGGTGATGGATGCCACCCTGGGCTGGCAGCGTCAGGTGCTGGACGAAGCCGAGCTGGCCGGACTGCCGGAATCCGCCCGCGCTGCCGCCAAACAGGCCGCGACCAGTCGCGAGCTGGAAGGCTGGCTGTTTACTCTGGACATCCCCTCCTATCTGCCGGTGATGATGTACAGCGAGAACCGGGCACTGCGTGAGGAGCTGTATACCGCCTTTGCCACCCGCGCTTCCGACCAGGGTCCGAATGCCGGCAAATGGGATAACTCGCCCTTGATGGACGAGATCGTGGCGTTGCGCCATGAACTGGCGCAGCTGCTGGGTTTTGCCACCTATGCCGATTACTCGCTGGCGACCAAGATGGCCGAGCGTCCGCAGCAGGTGCTGGGCTTCCTGAATGACCTGGCCGAACGTTCCCGGCCCCAGGCACAACGGGAGCTGGCCGAATTGCGGCAGTTTGCTGCCGAGCAGTTTGGCGTCACCGAGTTGGCGGCCTGGGATCTCTCCTTCTATGCCGAGAAGCTGAAACAACATCGCTACGCCATCTCCGATGAGGTGTTGCGTCCCTACTTCCCGGCTCCGCGGGTCATCTCCGGGCTGTTCGAGACGGTACGCCGCCTGTTCGGTTTGCGCATCCAGCCGCGTTTGGCGGTGGAGACCTGGCACCCGGATGTGAATTTCTACGATATCTACGACCGCGATGGCGAACTGCGCGGTAGCTTCTATCTGGACTTGTATGCCCGTCCGCACAAGCGCGGCGGAGCCTGGATGGATGATTGCCTCGGCCGTCGCTTCCGTCAGGATGGCTCTCTGCAGCGGCCGGTGGCTTATCTGACCTGCAACTTCAATGGCCCGGTCGGTGACCAACCGGCGCTGTTTACCCACGACGAAGTGGTGACCCTGTTCCACGAGTTTGGTCACGGCATCCACCATATGCTGACCCAGATCGATGTGGCCGGGGTGGCGGGGATCCACGGTGTGCCTTGGGATGCGGTCGAGTTGCCGAGCCAGTTTATGGAAAACTGGTGCTGGGAACCCGAGGCGCTGGCCTTCCTCTCCGGTCATTATCAAACCGGTGAACCTCTGCCCCAGGCCGAGCTGGATCAGCTGCTGGCGGCCAAGAACTTCCAGTCGGCGATGCAAATGCTGCGTCAGCTGGAGTTCTCGCTGTTCGACTTCCGTCTGCATCACGAGTTTGACCCGGCACAAGGCGCTCGAGTCCAGGCGGTGCTGAATGATGTGCGCAAGCTGTCGGTGTTCCCGGCGCCTGCCTTCAACCGCTTCCAGCACAGCTTCTCGCACATTTTTGCCGGTGGTTATGCGGCCGGTTACTACAGCTACAAGTGGGCGGAAGTGCTGTCGGCAGATGCCTTCTCGCGCTTCGAGGAGGAGGGGATCTTCAACGCCAAGACCGGCGCGGACTTCCTGCATCAGGTGCTGGAGATGGGGGGCTCCCGCTCCCCGATGGCATTGTTCCGCGCCTTCCGTGGCCGGGAGCCGACCATCGATGCCCTGCTGCGCCACAGCGGCATCACCGGCTAACCCTGATTCGATCGGTTACATCCAACCCGGCCATTTGCGCCGGGTTTTTTATTGTGGTGTGCCGCCGGGTCTAGGCCTGTTGGCGCCGGATCCATTCATCGGAGGCCGGGATCGCGTGATGCCCGAGTTGCACCAGCAAGGCCAGCAAGAGCGCGCCGATGAACAGGATGCAGCCGAGCTCGGGCAAGGTATTGACCCCGGCATGAAGCAACAGGGCGCTGCCTAAGGAGGCGGTCAGCATCTGGCCGGCACCGGCCAGTGCGGTGGCGGTCCCGGCCTTGCGCCGGAAGGGCTCGAGCAGACAGGAAAGCGCATTGGGAAACGCCATGCCGGTGGCAAAGGTAAACAGGGCTTGGCTTGCCATGACACTCCAGGGGGTGGCGGGTAGGGCGCACATGGCGACACCAGCCAGTCCTTGCAGCAGGGCCGCTTGCCAAAGCACCTGCTCCTGGCTCAGGTGCTGGCGCAGGCGATTGGCCAGCGCACCACCCAGCATCAGGGCGGCGGCGGGTAACAGGGTCCAGTAGCCGTAGGTTTCGCTATCGACCCCCAGTTGCCGCTGCATGATGAAAGGGATGAGCGAGAGGCTGAGGATCCCCAGCCCATACTGGATCCAGACAATCCCCGAGTAGCAGCAAAAATGGCTGTTGGCCAACAACTGCCGGTACTGGCGCAGTATGTCCCGGGGGCTCGGGCCCTGCGCCACGGCGGTATGGGTCTCGGCAAAGCGCCAGCCAACCAACAAGACCAGCAGCACCAGATATCCAGCCATGGCAATAAACAGGCTTAGCCAGCCACAGCGTTCGGTCAGCAGGCCTCCGGCCAGAGGGGCCAGGGTCGGAAACAGCGCCATCATGGTGCCGAAATGAGACATCACCTGACGCAGACGCGCTCCTTCGAACTGATCCCGCAGACTGACCCTGGCTATGACCGAGGCACCACCGGCCCCGATCCCCTGCAGCAGGCGTCCGGTCAGAATGGCCCCTAAGGAGTCATGGCCGATGAGGCAGATCAGCACTCCGGCCAGCGCCAGCAAGAGCCCGGAGAGCAGCACGGGACGGCGGCCATAGCGGTCGGAGAGCGGACCATAGAGCAGTTGGCTGGGACCAAAGCCCAACAGGAAGGCCGACAGCAACCACTGGACCTCCTGACCGGAGACGGCGAGGGATTCGCCCATCACGGGTAATGCGGGCAGTATCAATCCGACTCCGGATTGACCGACGGCGATCAGCAGGCAGGAGAAGGCAACCGGAGTCCATCCCAAGCGGGAATGGACAGCCGGGGAAGGCTGTTGAGGGTTCATAGTGGACTCGGCACTGGCTACAGAAATAATCTTGGCTGGGCTCATTTTTTAGCGGATCCAACGGGTATCTGGCCCACTCTCCCGTTGATGTGGCGATTATTGAGCTCGAATGCAGACCTGTCTAACGAGTAATTTGCATGGCCTGTGATAGAAGATTTCGTTCACCCCCTGTGGTTGCGCTTATTCGCTGCCGCGGGACATGCGCGGGTTCAGGTGGCCGCCATCTCAATAGTTGGCCCGTAACCTGCAGGTTGCTGCAGATGCACGGCGCGGTCGCCCTGACCGGGCCAACCCCCATGTATTCATCCTGATGAGGCGCCATCTGCCGTGACAGGCGCTCGGGTTGTTTGGAGATCGATATGCAGGTTCGAGTGCTGGAGACCTTTCTTTGGGTTGCCAGATTGAAGAGTTTTCGCCTGGCCGCCGAGCGGCTGTTTCTGACCCAGGCGACGGTATCGCACCGGATTGCGGTACTGGAAGAGGAGTTGGGGGTTCGGTTGTTTGTGCGCGACAGCAAGGGGGTGACGTTGACCCCGGATGGCGAGCTGGTCCGGGAGCATGCCGAACGCCTGGTCAGTCAGAGTCACGCACTCCAGCAAGCGGTTGGTGCGGCGCGCCAGGGCAAGGGCAAGATCCGCATCGGCGTCATAGATTCTGTGGTCTACACCTGGCTGACGGCGCTGGTGGCCGCTATCTCCGCCCGTTTCCCCCATCTGGAGCTGGAGTTGACCTCGGACAGTGCCCGCAGTCTCAGCCACCAGTTGCAAAAAGGATATCTGGATATCGTCTTCCAGACCGATCTGTTGCGGTTGGATGCGGTGGAGAACCTGGAGCTGGCGCGCTATCCCATCGGCTGGATTGTGGCCAGCGCATCACCACTGAACCGCGATTATGGCTCGCTCGCCGAGTTGGCCCAGGAGCGGCTCATCACCTTCGGTGCCCACTCGCGTCCCCATCAGGATATTCTCAGCCTGCTGCATCTCAATGGCATAGTGGCGCCGCGAGTGAACTGTGTGAACTCCTTTGCGGCCATGGGGCGACTGATCGAGGATGGCTTCGGGGTCGGGGCTATCCCGCCAGTCCTGGTCCGCGAACAGCTGCAGCAGGGCAAACTCACCTTGTTGCAGGTCGGCGATGGCTCCCACCATGGACTCTCCAGCCTGTCGCTGGTGGCTTCCTGGCGTCTGGGCTCCGGCCTGGAGTTCTGTCAGGAGATAGTGGCGCTGGCCAGCCAGATTGTGCAGGAGTTCGCGTTGCAGGTTGGGGATAGCTTTGTGGCGCCCGTGCTGCACCCGCCGCTTTGTGCTGTGGGTGAGAAATAACCATCCTGGATCCGATTATTTCGGCAGAAAATCAGTCGCAACTGAAGTGCATGCCGGAATATATATTCACTCTGTCGCTGATCTATATTTTCCGGTCGCAAATCCGGTTTATTTTTAAATATATCCCTATTGAATCCTGATTAGCACCATTCAACTTCACCGCTATAGTTCCGTCCATGCAATATCCTGGGGCTGAGGGCGAACCTCAGTGAATAGGGCGAACCCCAGTGAATAGGGCGACGGTATCGGGCTGCATAAGCGCAATGACGCATTTTAAAATCTAGGGTAGATCCCGCCTTGTTCCGATAAAGAGTGCATCATTTGCGGCTTAATGCGATTTATTATGCGGCTTATGATTGTTTTTGCAGCAAGAGCCGCTGGTGGTCTGATGCGCGGTTTGCACTGTTATGGGGTTCTCTCTTGGCCATGGGTTGGGCGCTCTGCCGCATTTCAGGGAATAGCCTGGTGGGCCGATTTAAATATCTTGCGGGCCGAATCTGAATGGGCTGAGGAATATTCAGCGGATTAATGAGTTTATATTCACCCTGTATCCAATAGTTATTCAAAGGATATTTATTGCCCAGTCCGGATAAAAAGCCCATGTATGCCATGGCATACATCCTGCTCTATTCCCTGATGTGGATCCTTTATTCAATCAAGTCAGGGAAAATAAACATGCGTACTCTGTTAAAGACTCTTTGCCTGCTGTCGGCTGCCGTGAGCGGAACTCTGTTGGCTGCCGAACCTCTGGAACTTCGCCTCGGGGTCGAGCCCGGTTATGCCCCCTTCGAGATGAAGACCCCCGATGGTGCACTGGCTGGTTTTGATATCGATCTGGGCACTGAGCTGTGTCAACGGATCCAGGCCAAGTGCCGCTGGGTCGAGAGTGACTTCGACGGTCTGATCCCCGCCCTCAAGGCCAAGAAGATCGATGCCATCCTCTCCTCCATGTCCATTACCGAGCAACGGCAAAAAGAGATCGACTTTACCGACAAGCTGTACGGAACCCCGGCCCGTCTGATTGCGGCCAAGGGCGCAACTCTGGCGCCGGAAGCGGCAGCCTTGCAAGGCAAGCGTGTCGGTGTGTTCCAGGGCACGACCGCAGAAACCTATGCCAAGGCGTTATGGCAGCCGAAGGGCGTCGAGGTAGTGGTCTACCAGAGCCAGGATCTGGTGTATGCCGATCTGGCTTCCGGTCGTCTGGATGCCGCCTTCCAGGATGCGGTTGCCGCCAATGAAGGTTTCCTCAAGCAGCCCCAGGGCGCTGAATTTGCCTTCAGCGGCCCGGAAGTCGCGGATGCCAAGTACTTCGGCGTCGGAGCCGGGATTGGTCTGAACAAGGGTCAGGACGAGCTGAAAGCCAAGCTGAATGCTGCGCTGGCCGCCATGCTCAAGGACGGCAGTTACCAAAAGATTGCCAGCAAGTACTTCGACTTCGATATCTACGGTAAATGAGAGTAACGGGCGGGCCTCTGGCCCGCCCGGGATCCGGCGCAAAGGGAAGTCGTTATGCTATATGGATATGAAAAGGTGGTGTGGCAAGGCGCCCTGGTGACCCTGCAGCTGGCCTTGTTGGCGGTGATGGTCTCGGTGCTGCTGGGGCTGCTGGGTGCGAGCGCCAAGATGTCCGGACGGCGCAGCCTAGTGGCGTTGGCCCAAGTCTATACCACGCTGGTGCGGGGGATCCCCGACCTGGTGCTGATGCTGTTGATCTTCTTTGGTCTGCAGATCGCCGTGAACCAGCTCACCGAGTGGCTGGGCGTGAGCCAGCTGGATATAGATCCCTTTGTCGCGGGTGTCCTGACCATAGGTTTTATCTACGGCGCCTATTTTGCCGAGACCTTCCGCGGTGCCTTTATGGCCATCCCCAAGGGGCAGGCTGAAGCTGGGCTGGCTTATGGATTCAGCGCCTGGCAGATTTTCCATATCATCACTTTTCCGCAAATGATGCGCTTTGCCCTGCCGGGCATAGCCAATAACTGGCTGGTGACCCTCAAGGCAACGGCCCTGGTCTCGATTATCGGCCTCGCCGATGTGGTCAAGGCGACCCAGAACGCCGGTAAGGGCACCTTTCACTTTTTCCTGTTTACCCTGGTGGCCGCCGCCATCTACCTGCTGTTTACCACCCTCTCCAACCTGGTGTTTTACTGGCTCGCCCGCCGTTATGGCGCCGGTGTGCGGGAGGCGCAGTTATGATCGAATTGATGCAAGAGTACGGCAAGGCCTTCCTCTGGAGTGATGGTTACCACTTCAGCGGGGTGGCCGTGACCCTGTGGCTGCTGGTCATTTCTGTGGTGGCCGGTTTTTGTCTGGCCCTGCCGCTGGCCGTCGCCCGGGTCTCCCGGCGCAAGGCATGCTGGCTACCTGTGTGGTGCTTTTCCTATCTGTTTCGCGGTACGCCGCTCTATGTGCAATTGCTGGTGTTCTACTCCGGGGTCTACTCCCTGAGCTGGGTGCGGGAGGTGGATTTTCTGAACTGGTTTTTCCGCAGCGGCTATCTGTGCACCCTGCTGGCTCTGACCCTGAACACCTGCGCGTACAGCCTGGAGATTTTCGCCGGCGCCATTCGCGATCTGGCCCATGGCGAAGTGGAGGCGGCCCGGGCTTATGGCTTCAGCGGCTGGCGTCTCTACCGGCACATTATCCTGCCTGCGGCGTTGCGCCGGGCGCTGCCGGCCTATAGCAACGAGGTGATCCTGATGTTGCATGCCACCTCGCTGGCGTTTACCGCTACGGTGCCGGATATCCTGAAAGTGGCCCGGGATGCTAATGCCGCTACCTATCAGCCGTTTTACTCCTTCGGCCTGGCGGCGCTGATTTACCTGCTGATCTCCTTCGGGCTGGTGGCGCTGTTCCGGCTGGCAGAACAACGCTGGCTGGTCCATCTCAAACCCATTACTCACCACTGATGTCACGGAAACTAGAAGCGATGCAGAACATGCAGGATTACAAGCTGGCGGTGAAAGAGCTGCACAAACAGTACGGCAACCACAAGGTGATCAAGGGAATTTCCTTGCGCGCCAAGGCGGGGGATGTGATCAGCATCATCGGCTCCTCCGGCTCGGGCAAGAGCACCTTCTTGCGCTGTCTGAACTTTCTGGAGAAGCCGAGCGAGGGCTCCATCTACATCAATGGCAAAGAGATCCGCATGGTGCGGGATCTGGATGATCAGCTGAAGGTATTTGACCCTCAGCAGCTGCAGCTGTTGCGCACCAAGCTGACCATGGTGTTCCAGCATTTCAACCTGTGGAACCACATGACGGTGCTGGATAACGTCATGGCGGCTCCCCTGCATGTGCTGGGGGTGAGCCGGGAAGAGGCCCACGATAGAGCGATCCGCTATCTGGAGAAGGTGGGGATCGATGAACGGGCCCGGGCCAAGTATCCGGCTCATCTCTCCGGCGGGCAGCAGCAACGGGTTTCCATTGCCCGGGCCCTGGCCATGGAGCCGGAGGTGTTACTGTTCGACGAACCGACCTCGGCGCTGGATCCCGAGTTGGTGGGCGAAGTGCTGCGCATCATGCAGCAGTTGGCCGATGAGGGAAAAACCATGGTGGTGGTGACCCATGAAATGGGCTTTGCCCGCCATGTCTCCAACCATGTCATCTTCCTGCATCAGGGGGTGATTGAGGAGGAGGGACATCCGGATGAATTATTTACCAACCCCAAGAGTGAACGTCTGCAGCAATTTTTATCCGGGGCCTTGAAATAATCAGGGCTCCATTATTGGTCGAGTGTTCATAATGCCGTATATCACAGATCCCGAAGCGACGATTCATGTCGGGATCTATATTGCAAGTTCCTGCTCCATGCTGTCGCTGGGCGCTATACATTCACCCCTGGAACAGGCGAATTTATTATTAGGCTATGAGCGATACAAGATCTTTTATATTGCAGATGTGATGCCCTGCTTCACTATTTCTGGCCGTATCTCGGTGGCGATTGATTATTCCATTGATGATACGCCCGAGTTGGATTTTTTATTTATTGTCAGTGAGCAACTTCCGAATGAGAAAATAACGCTGCGCAGCCGGAAATTCCTGCAGCGTCTGGCGGCCCACTCCAGCACCCGGCTGATCGGTGTCCAGCTCGGCGGCTATTGGCTGGCGGCGTCGGGTCTGGTGCAGGACCAGGGATTGATCCTGCACTGGCAGGGGGTGCCGGCCAGTGCAGAACAGTTTCCGGAGCTGGCGCTCAGTGACCGGATCCTGGATCTGGAAAGCACGCGCGCCAGTTGTGCCGGTCAGGCCTCTATTCTGGATTTCATGCTGCATCTTATTGAAAAACAGGATGATGAAGAGCTTGCGGCCCAGATTGCCGAGTGGCTCTGTCTAGCGCGGATCCGGCAGGCTGACGAACCGCAACGTCAGCCGGTTCTGCAGCAGGGCGGCGAGCTGCAACCCCGATTGCAGCAGGCGCTGCAGTTGATGGCAGAGCATACCGAGGAGCCGCTGGCCACCGAGGATATTGCCCGACGGGTGAATCTATCCCGGCGTCATCTGGAGCGGTTATTCAAGCGGGATCTGGGCAACATGCCGGCGCGTTATTATCTGGAATTGCGTTTAAAACGGGCTCAGCAATTACTGCTGAGTAGTAATAAATCCATTATCCAGATCGGTCTGGGTTGCGGATTTTCCAGTGGCCCGCATTTTTCCAGTGCCTATAAATCATTTTTCAATTTAACGCCCCGAGATGAACGTAATCGCAAATTAAAAGCCCCATGCCAGGCTAATGAATTAGGGTGAAAATATAACTATAGGTCGCGTTTATGTAATTCCAGTTTTGCCGCTGGATATAGAATGACTCTACTCCAATTCGCCTTATATCGAGGTCGCCATGTCCAGCCGTGAAGCTGTTTCCCGTCAAGCGTTTGATGATTATTTTATTCCGATGTTTGCTCCCGCACCTTTTATTCCGGTGCGCGGTGAAGGCTCCCGGGTCTGGGATCAGGCCGGACGGGATTATATCGATTTTGCCGGTGGTATCGCGGTCAATGCGCTGGGCCATGCCCACCCTGAGCTCTGTCGAACCCTGCAACAGCAGGCTGGGCAACTGTGGCATCTGGGCAATGGTTATACCAACGAACCCGTGCTGCGTCTGGCCCGGCAACTGGTCGAGGCCACCTTCGCCGACAAGGTCTTCTTCTGCAACTCGGGCGCTGAAGCCAACGAGGCGGCGCTGAAACTGGCGCGCAAATACGCCCATGACAAGGCCGGAGCCGGGAAATGCGAGATTGTCGCCTTCAGCAACGCCTTTCATGGCCGCACTCTGTTCACCGTCAGCGCCGGTGGCCAGCCCAAATATGCCCAGGATTTTGCCCCCTTGCCGGCCGGGATCTTCCATGTCCCCTATAACGATCTGGAAGCGGCCCGTGCCGTGATTGGTCCCCGTACCTGTGCTGTGATCGTCGAACCGATCCAGGGCGAGGGGGGCGTGGTGCCGGCGGATCTCGCTTTCCTGCGCGGCTTGCGCGAACTCTGTGATGCCCAGGATGCGCTGCTGATATTCGACGAGGTGCAGACCGGGGTGGGGCGGACCGGTGCCCTCTACGCCTATATGGAATATGGCGTGACGCCGGATCTGCTGACCAGCGCCAAGGCGCTGGGCGGCGGTTTCCCCATCGGCGCTCTGCTGGCCACCAACCGCCATGCGACGGCGCTGTCCGTCGGTAGCCACGGCACCACCTATGGCGGTAACCCACTCGCCAGCGCTGTGGCTGACACCTGCCTGTCGATCATCAATACCCCTGACGTGCTGGCGGGAGTTCGCGAGCGGCATGAGTGGTTCCTGCAAGGGCTGGCTCAGATCAACGCCCAGTACTCCCTCTTCAGCGAGATCCGCGGCCGTGGCCTGCTCATCGGTTGTGCCCTGGCTCCCGCCTATGCCGGAAAGGCCAAGACGCTGACCAATTACGCCGCCGAGGTCGGTCTGCTGGCGCTGATTGCCGGGCCGGATGTGGTGCGCTTTGCGCCATCACTGATTATTCCTCAGGCCGATGTGGAGGCCGGACTCGAGCGTTTCGCGCTGGCGGTTGCCCGTCTGGTACAGGGATAACCGCCATGGTGCTGCTGCGACCCGCCCAGCTGGCCGATCTGCCCCAGATAGAGCAGCTTGCCTTGGCCAGCGGCCCCATGGTCTGCACTCTGCCGGTCAGTCGTGACCATCTGCGGCAGAAGATCAGCCACTCCCTGGCCTCGTTGCGCGCCGATGTGCAGGTGCCGGGTGAAGAGAGCTACTTCTTCGTGCTGGAAGAGCGTGCCAGCGGCCGCTTGCTGGGGACGGCGGCCATCATTGCCCAGGCGGGGTATCGGGAGCCGTTTTACGCCTACCGCAACGATATCCTGATCCACTCCTCCCGGGCGTTACAGGTGCACAACCGCCTGCATGCCCTGACGCTGGCCCATGACCTGAGCGATCACAGCCAGCTCTGCTCCTTCTATCTGGATCCCGAGTGGCGGCAAGGTCACTGGCCGCAACTGCTGTCGCTGGGGCGTCTGCTGTTTATCGCCCAGCATCCGCAGCGGTTTGCTCCGGATCTGGCGGCTGTCATGCCCGGGGTGGCGGATGGTCAGGGGCGCTCGCCCTTCTGGGAGCAGGTGGGGCGGAAGTTTTTCGGCATCGAGTACAACCAGGTCGAGTACTACCACGGGACTCGCAACAGGACCTTTATTGCCGAGTTGATGCCCCATCATCCCCTCTATGTCTCCCTGCTGGCCGAAGAGGCCCAGGCAGTCATGGGACAGGTGCATCCGGATGCCAGCCTGCAATTTGAACTGCTGGTCGAACAAGGTTTCGAGGCGGATGACTACATCGAGATTTTCGATGCCGGCCCTGTCCTCACGGCGCGCCGCGGGCTGCTGCAGAGCTGGCAGCACAGCCGTGTCAGCCCCCTGGTTGCGGTCGAGCCGCTGTGCCAGCCCATAGAGGCCGGTCACACCCGGTATCTGCTGATGAACGATCAGCTGGAGAACGTACGGGCCCTGGTGGCGCCACTGGCCGATCCGCAGCAAAACCCCCTGGTGTTGAGTCCGGATCTGGCGCGGGATCTGGGAGTCCGGGTGGGGGACGACGTGCGCTGGTTACCCCTGCCGGAGCAGTAGCAACCATTGCGCTCGGCTGTGCCCATGTTTGTCCATTTTTCGTTTTAAATTCAATGCACAAGGATAGTTATCATGATGCTCATTCGTCCGGTGCGGCGCGATGATCTGGCCGCGATCACCCGACTGGCGGCTAAGACCGGGGTCGGTGTGACCTCGCTCCCCCTCAATGAAGAGCGCCTGCTGGCGCGGATCGAGCGAATGCTCGCCAGCTGGGATGAGACAGCCCCCCTGGCCGAGCAGGGCTACCTGTTTGTGCTCGAGGAGAGCGAACAGCAGCAGGTGGTGGGGATCAGTGGTCTGGAAGCGGCGGTCGGGCTGGCCGAGCCCTGGTACAACTACCGGGTCGGGACTCTGGTTCATGCCTCCAGGGAGTTGAGCGTCTACAGCCAGATGCCGACCCTGTTTCTGAGCAATGACCATACCGGCTACAGCGAACTCTGCACCCTGTTTCTGGATCCGGAGTTCCGGCACAGCAAGAACGGCCAACTGCTCTCCAAGGCGCGTTTCCTGTTTATGGCCGCGTTTCGCGAGCGTTTTGCCGACAAGGTGATAGCCGAGATGCGCGGTTACTCCGATAGTGACGGCTGCTCCCCCTTCTGGGAGGGGCTGGGACGCCAGTTCTTTGCCATCGACTTCTCCGAGGCTGATTACCTGACCGGCATTGGCCAGAAATCCTTTATCGCCGAGTTGATGCCCAAGCATCCGCTGTATGTGGATTTTCTCACCCCCGAGACCCGGGCCGTGATTGGTCAGGTGCATCCGCAGACCGCACCGGCCCGCGCCATTCTGGAGAGCGAAGGGCTGCGCTACGAAGGGTATGTGGATATCTTCGACGGCGGTCCGACTCTGGAGTCCTATGTCAGCGAGATCCGTGCCGTACGCGACAGTCGGGTACTGCCGGTGCGCCTCGGCACGCCATCGACCGAAGGGCCCCTCTATCTGCTCTCCAATGATCGCTTCACCCAATTCCGCGCCCTGCTGGCCCACATCTCGCTGAGTGATGATGCTGTTGTGTTGTCAGCCGAGACCGCCGCCGCCCTGCACGTCACAGCAGCGGATACAGTCCGCTTCGTCCCCCTGTTTGCCGAGGAGAAATAGGCATGTTGCATCCTTCCGTGTTGATTAATGGCTCCTGGCACCATGGGCTGGGCCCGCGGTTTAGCAAGTTCGATCCGCTGGACGAGAGCCTGCTGTGGCAATCCAACTCGGCCAGTGCCAGTGATGTCGGGCTGGCCGTCGACGCGGCCCGCACCGCGTTCCCGGCCTGGGCGCGCCGTCCGCTGGCCGAGCGGCAGGCGGTGCTGGCCCGCTTTGCCGAATTGCTGGGCGAGCATCAGAGTGCGCTGGCCCAGGTCATCTCCCGGGAGACCGGCAAGCCGACCTGGGAGGCACTGACCGAGGTGCAAACCATGATCAACAAGGTGGCGATCTCGCTGCAGGCCTATCAGGAGCGGACCGGTGAGCGCAGCATGGCGATGGCGGATGGCGCGGCTGTGTTGCGGCATAGACCCCATGGTGTACTGGCGGTGTTCGGGCCCTATAACTTCCCCGGGCATCTGCCCAATGGTCATATAGTGCCCGCCTTGCTGGCTGGTAATTGTGTGGTATTCAAGCCCAGCGAGCTGACGCCCTGGACGGCTGAAGAGACCATGAAGCTATGGGTGGCGGCCGGGTTGCCGGATGGGGTGTTGAATCTGGTCCAGGGTGGGCGGGAGACCGGCATGGCGCTGAGTGCCCATCCTGGCGTCGATGGCCTGCTGTTCACCGGCAGCGCGGGAACCGGTTATCAGCTGCACCGCCAACTGGCCGGGCAACCGGAGAAAATACTGGCGCTGGAGATGGGCGGCAACAATGCGCTGATCGTCGAAGGCTATGCCGATCTGGATGCCGCCGTGCTGCTGACGATCCAGTCGGCGTTTATCTCCGCAGGTCAACGCTGTACCTGTGCCCGCCGCTTGCTGGTCAAGCGCGGTGCGGCGGGTGATGCCTTTCTGGCGCGCCTGGTGGCGGTGACTTCTGAACTGGCGATCGGACGCTGGGATGCCACGCCTGCGGTCTTCATGGGCCCTGTGATCTCGAATCAGGCGATGCATGCTCTGCTGGCGGCCCAGGAGCAGTTGCTGGCTCGCGGTGCCCGGGCACTCTTGCCGCTGGCGCGGATCGGTGAGCGGGGCGCCTTGCTGCGACCCGGTATTCTCGAGGTGACCTCTGTGCTGCAGCGGCCGGATGAGGAGTATTTCGGCCCCTTGCTGTGCGTGGTGCGCTACGACAGCTTTGACGAGGCGCTGGCGCTGGCCAACCAGACCCGCTTCGGGCTAGCGGTCGGGCTTCTCTCGCCGGAGCGTGCCGATTACGAACGCCTGCTGCTGGAGGCCCGGGCCGGGATCGTCAACTGGAACAAACCGCTGACCGGCGCGGCCAGCAGCGCGCCGTTCGGCGGCATCGGGGCTTCGGGTAACCATAGAGCCAGCGCCTACTACGCCGCAGACTACTGCGCCTGGCCCATGGCCTCCATGGAGAGCGAGTCCATCTCGCTGCCAGTGACTCTGCCCGCCGGGGTTGTCTTTCCGGCTGAAGCCGCCCAAGGAGCCGTTTAATGTCTGCCTATGAAGTCAATTTTGATGGTCTGGTGGGGCTGACCCACCACTACGCCGGGCTCTCGTTCGGGAATGTGGCCTCGACTCGTAACCAGCAGGCGGTGGCGAATCCGAAACTGGCGGCCCGGCAGGGGCTGCTGAAGATGAAGCAGCTGGCGGATCTGGGATTTGTGCAGGCGGTGTTGCCGCCCCATGAAAGGCCCCAGGTCGATCTGTTGCGCCAGCTGGGATTCGGTGGCACGGATGCCCAGGTGCTGGCCCGCGCTGCGCAGCAAGCGCCACGTCTGCTCTGCGCCGTCAGTTCGGCTTCGGCGATGTGGACGGCCAATGCCGCGACCGTTTCACCCTCCAGTGATACTGCCGATGGCCGGGTGCATTTCACGGTGGCCAACTTGAATAACAAGTTCCATCGCGCCAGCGAGGCGCAAACGACCGGTGCCATGCTCAGGGCCATCTTCCGCGGCGAGTCCTTTGTGCATCACGAGCCGCTGCCCCAGGTGGCCATGTTCGGGGACGAGGGGGCGGCCAACCACAACCGCCTCTGCGGTGAGTATGGCGAGGCCGGGGTCGAGGTATTTGTCTATGGTCGTTCGGAGCAGGGCGAACTGGCCCCCCGCCGCTATCCGGCCCGCCAGACCCGGGAAGCCTGCGAGGCGGTGATGCGGCTGCACCAGCTGGATCCGGATCGCTGCGTCTTGCTGCAGCAGGATCCGGAGGTCATCGATCAGGGGGTATTCCATAACGATGTGATTGCGGTCAGCAATCGCAACGTGCTGTTCCACCACCAGCAGGCCTTTCTCCATCAGGCGCAGGGACTGGACGAAATCCGCCGCAAGCTGGCGCGGCAGGGGCATGATCTGGTGTCGATTGCGGTGCCGGCCGAAGAGGTCTCGGTCGCCGATGCGGTGGCCACCTATCTGTTCAACAGCCAGCTGCTGAGCAAGCCGGATGGTCGCATGGTGCTGGTGGTGCCGGAAGAGTCGCGCCAACATGCCGGGGTCTGGCGTTACCTGAGCGGCCTGATCGCCAGCGGCGGCCCGATTGATGAGGTGAAAGTCTTCGATCTGCGGGAGAGCATGCGCAATGGCGGTGGACCGGCCTGCCTGCGGTTGCGGGTCGTGCTCAACGACGCCGAGCTGGCGGCCATTGCCCCCGGTGTGCGGATGAACGATACCCTGTTCCAGACACTCAATCAGTGGGTGGATCGTCACTATCGGGATCAACTGACCGAGGCCGATTTGGCCGATCCGCAACTGCTGATCGAGAACCGCCAGGCGCTGGATGAACTGACCCGGCTGCTGGGCTTGGGCTCTATTTATCCGTTTCAACGTTAACCGACTTGAGTGCACGGGGAGCCATCCCCGGCGGGAGACCCGATGAAGCAATTTCTGCAGATGACATTGGCCGGAAAGACTCCGGAAGCCACCCGGGGGCGCACGGCACAGTTGAGCTGGCAATGGCATGGTCATGGTCTGCTGGAGTTGCAGCCGCACCAGCCGCCGCTGCGGGATCTGGTGTTGTCGGCGGCCATTCACGGCGATGAGACAGCGCCGGTGGAGCTGCTGATGACGCTGCTCGATGAGCTGCTCTCCGGTCGTCGGACGCTGGCAGTCCGCTTGCTGCTGATCCTGGGCAACCCGCCTGCCATGGCGGCCGGATGTCGCTATCAGCAGCTGGATCTGAATCGTCTGTTCGGTGGCCGTTACCCGCAGGGTGCCACAGCGGGCGCAGCTCCGGTCGAGGTGGTGCGGGCCCGCGAGCTGGAGTCGGTCTTGCAAGCGTTCTGGCCCCATCCCTCGACACGGCCGCGCTTGCATTATGATTTGCACACCGCCATTCGCGGCTCCCTGCATCCGCGCTTCGCCCTGTTGCCCTGTCAGCCGCGCCCCTATGCCGCCGAGCTGTTGGCCTGGTTTCCTCAGGCCGGGATCACGGCTCTGGTCCAGCACAACCGGCCCGGAGGCACCTTCAGTCACTACAGCAGCGAACAGTTTGCCGCTGCCAGCTGCACGCTGGAGCTGGGCAAGGCGCGTCCCTTTGGCGCCAATGACCTGGCCGAGTTTGCCGGTGTGGCCGCGGCGCTGGCGGCCCAGGTCAGCGGCGACTTCTCCGCGGATGTTCGCCGTGCCGAACATGAACTCCAGGTATTCCGCGTCAGCCAGGAGTTACGAAAATTGAGCCCGGATTTCCGTCTGGCGTTTGATGGCCAGGTCCTCAATTTCACACCCTTTCCCCAGGGTAGCCTGTTGGCCGAGGATGGCGAGACCTGCTATCGGGTCGAGGCGGCCGAGGAGTATCTGTTGTTTCCCAATGCCGGGGTGCGGCCCGGCCTGCGGGCCGGCTTGATGCTGGTGCCGCAGCCCTTCTCGGCGCTGTTTACCAGAGTATGAGCGAGGCAAACGGCGGGTTAGGGGCCGGGCTGCCAGGGCGGCTCTATCGTGCAACAGGTGATGGGAGTACCGTCGATTATTGACGGATAAGCAGCAGAGTTTAGCTAAAATCGGTCATTATCCGGGGACTTATCCGGTGTAGTATGACGCTGATTCGCTTCCTAATTTCCCTCTCGATCCTTGCAAGGAGATGCTTGATGAATATTGCCGAACTGGTGCGCAGCCGCCACACCTGCAAAGCCTATGATGCCCAGCGCCCGCTCAGCGAAGAGCAACTGGCGCAACTGCAGGAGATCCTGCGGTATAGCCCCTCGTCGGTGAACTCCCAGCCTTGGCACTTCTTCCTCGTTACCTCCGAGGCGGGCAAGGACAAGCTGGTGCCGGCCCTGACCGAACACAATATGGAGAAGGTGCGCAGCGCCCCCTTGACTGTAGTCATCGCCACCAAGACCGAGCTGGATGACGACCACCTGCAGGCTCTACTGGCGCAGGAAGATCTGGATGGTCGCTTCGGCGGCAATGAGGAGGCCAAGAAGGGTGCCGATGGGGCGCGCCGCTACTATGTCGGTCTCAACAGCACCTCAGCCCAGAAGCAGCAGGAGTGGATGGCTCGTCAGGCCTATATTGCACTCGGTTTCCTGCTGATGGGGGCCGCGACCCTGGATCTGGACGCCACGCCGATCGAAGGCTTCTTCCCCGAGAAGCTGGACGCCGCCCTCGGCCTGACCGAGCTTGGCCTCAAGAGCGTCGTCGTCGCCAGCGTCGGCTATGGCAGCGAGCAGGACTTCAACGCCGCGCTGCCCAAATCCCGGCTGCCTGCCGAGCAGGTGCTGACCCGGCTGTAAGCTATTCACTCTAAGACACTCACCGCGTTCAGGCGGTGGGTGTTTTTTTGTCTCTCTACCCGGCGCTCTGTGTTGCCGTCGCGCTTGGTCCCGTTTTGCCCGGGCTCTGGCGTCTGACCGAACGCCGACGCGCGTGAATACATCCCTGTAGCTCGAAGGCGGCATCCCTGCCGCCCACGGTCGGCTTATCGTCCACCCGCCAACCTCGGCATCTTATTCACCCCAAGTCACTTTGTTCCGTCGCTTTTTGATATACCGCAAACATTGGCAGCAAGTTTTTGAATACTCTCTGAGAATGGTGTCGTATGAATTTTCCAATGAGCAGGGCATAGTCGACAGGGCGCATGGATGTTCTACAAAAACAGAAATGTGATTGGTTTTTTTATTTTTAGGAGGACTGGTGGCAAATTCTGAACATGTAAAAATATTTAAACAAGGAGCTAAAGTATGGAATGAATGGAGGGCTGCCAATCCAACTGTTCGACCTGATTTGTCTGATGCTAATTTTGAGTCAGATTTGCATACATATAAATCAACGTATGACTGTCCAGAATTTACTGGGTACGATTTGTCGAGATCTAACTTAAATCGAATTGTAGCGAGAAACTCATCATTTACAAATTGCTTTATTGCTGGGAGTGATATCAACTTTTCTGATTTATGCTTTTCGTCTTTCAATAACTGTATTTTTAATGAAGCATCAATTGCTGTGAGTAAAATTGGTTCAGCAAGTTTCAATAAATGCGACTTTGAAAATGCAAATTTATCGTACTGCACTGCAGAAGAAACTAAATAGCTGATCCTAATTTCGCTCCAGTTGCATAAGCCCATGTCCATTACCGGGGAACGGGGCGGCATGATCCAGGAAGTAGAACACGCGACGTAATAACTCACCCAATGTGCGGCATTGGTGGTTCCGGGTGATCGTTTCATGGAGGGCATGCCACGGCCGCTCAATCTGGTTCACCCATGGCGAATACACCGGCTGAAAAAGCACGATGAACTTCGGATTTTTTGCCAGCCATCGCTGTGCTTTTTTGCTCTTGTGGATGATGTAGTTATCCAGGATCAGCGTGATGCTCTTGGCACGCCGATAAGTCCGCTTTAGTGTTTGGAGCAGTGACAAGAACAAGTCCGTGTCTTTGCTATCGCTTNATCGCTGTGCTTTTTTGCTCTTGTGGATGATGTAGTTATCCAGGATCAGCGTGATGCTCTTGGCGCGCCGATAAGTCCGCTTTAGTGTTTGGAGCAGTGACAAGAACAAGTCCGTGTCTTTGCTATCGCTTGCCACATAGGTCACGTTACCTGTTCCGGCATGCAGGGCGCCAGCGAGGTAATGTTTGCGATTCTGGCCCGGCGTTGCCACTTT